>JAYTZE010000864.1:0-2421 GCA_043742385.1 Ilumatobacteraceae bacterium | reverse complement strand
GCCCTCGAACAACTCGCCCTCGTCTACCCCGACCGCATCAACCCACACATCTAAACACCCATGAACCAGGCCGCTTACACAAACAACTTGACAGGCTCGCACCGACCGTAAACGGCAACGACCAACGACAGTGCGAGTTGTCGAGTACACCATCGACGACGGTCGCGAACCGTCCGGGCCGTTTCGGTTGATCACCACCATCGTCGACCCCACAGAAGCGCCGGCGGTCGAGTTGGCCGCCGCCTACGCCCAGCGGTGGGAGATCGAGTCGGCGTTCGACGAACTCAAAACCCACCAACGCGGGCCGCGCACCGTGCTGCGCTCCAAGAAACCCGATCTCGTGCTCCAAGAGATCTGGGGCCACCTGTGCTGCCACTACGCGATCCGGGCGCTGATGTTCGACGCCGCCATCGAAGCCGGCCGAGACCCTGACCGGGTCAGCTTCGCCGCCGCGCTGCGCATCTCGCGACGCTCCATCGCCCAACAGGGCGCCTTTCCCCCCTTACACCACCGACACCAGCCACCAACTCTGGCGTCACGCCATACGCGAACTCATCGCCAGGCTCTTGCCCCACTGCCGTAACCGGGCCAACCCCCGCGTCATCAAACGCAAGTACACCCGCTGGCACGTCAAACGCTCACACCACCGCCACTGGCCCAAACCCACCGGACCACCCGTCACCACCATTCGAACCTCTAATTGAACGGTATTGAAGGTTAACCGAGTCTCCAGGCCCCGTTGGTCACGACAACCAGCGGCGCTAGCCTTGCTCACCGTGCTTGAACTCTGAGCACAATCAGTTCGCCCAGCTCAATTACCGAGTTCAGTTCACCGGGTTCAGTTCACCGAAGTCAGTCACCGAAGTAACAGAGGCCTTCTCATGTCGCAGACCACACTCACCGCCAGCCCACGCACCGGTTCGGGGTCGCCTACCGCTCGTCGCCTCCGGGCGGAGGGCCATATTCCCGGTGTGCTGTATGGCCGCGGGATGGATCCGATCAGCGTCACGGTCGAGCGCCGCGAGTTCCGCTTGGCGCTCAGTGGTCCTGCTGGCGCCAACACGGTGCTGGCGCTGCAGGTCGGTGGCACCAGCTATCCGGCCGTCGTCAAGGAGATGCAGCGCCACCCGATCCGGCGCACCGTGAACCACATCGACTTCCTGCAGGTCAACATGAACGAGGAAATCACGGTGCACATCGCCGTGCGCCTCGAGGGTGAGTCCAAGGCAGTCTCCGTTGCGGGTGGTCTCGTTGACGCCGCCGTCGACTCGCTGGAAGTCAGCTGCACGCCGACCGACATGCCCAACGAGTTCGTCATCGACATCACCGAGATGCAGCCCGACACAGTCATTCGCCTGTCCGACATCCCGATGCCCAAGGGCGTCACAGCGCTCGGCGATCCCGATATGCCGGTCGTCACCGTGTTGACCACCGCTGCCGAGATCGAAGAGCCGGTTGCCGAGGCTGAGGAAGGCGAGGGCGAG
This sequence comes from Ilumatobacteraceae bacterium, assembly GCA_043742385.1. Classification (GTDB taxonomy): domain Bacteria; phylum Actinomycetota; class Acidimicrobiia; order Acidimicrobiales; family Ilumatobacteraceae; genus JAENVT01. Next base: position 937 of record JAYTZE010000864.1, on the reverse strand, counting down.
GAAGGCGCTGCCCCGGCCGCGGCCGACGGCGACTCTGCCGCTGCCAGCCCAGAATGACCTGACCTGGCGTGATCGACGCGCTGGTCGTCGGGTTGGGAAACCCCGGCAAGGAGTACGCCCACACGCGCCACAACGTCGGTGCGGAAGCCGTCGGCCTGCTGGCCGAACGAGCCGGCGAGAAGTTCAAAGCCGGCCGCAACAAGGCCCTCGTGGCGGACGCACGAATATCTGGTCGGCGAGTCGTCCTGGCGTTCCCGACGACCTACATGAACGAGAGTGGTCAGGCAGTCGCAGCGTTGATGCGACGCCACAAGCTTGCCGATCCGGCTCACCTCATCGTCGTTCACGACGAACTCGACCTGCCGCCTGGCGTGGTGCGCGTCAAGGTCGGTGGAGGGTTGGCCGGCAACAACGGTCTGCGCAGCATCACCCAGCACCTGAAGACTCAGGACTACACGCGGGTACGGATCGGGATCGGCAAGCCGCCGTCGAAGGAACGGGGTGCCGATCACGTGCTGTCGCGGCTACCGAAGGCCGAACGCGAGCTGCTCGACGTTGCCATTGTCTGCGCCGCTGACGCCGTCGAGGTGCTGCTGGCCGAGGGTGCCGACGTGGCGATGCGTCAGTTCAACGGCGCCTAGGTTCGCTGGTCTGGCGTCACACCAGAGCAGTGCTCGGGCACCGCTACCCTCAACAACGAGATGTCGCTCGCCTCGCTTCCTCGCCTGCTTCGTGATGACACCCGGCTGACCCAGGCCTTCGGCAATCCCGCCGCGCTGGTAGCGGTTCCGGAATCGGCACGTGCCGTCACCGTGGCCGCGCTGGCGCAACTCGGCGATCGCCATCCGCTGTTGGTCGCGACACCGACGGGAACCGACGCCGGACAGTTGTACGACGACCTCTGTCAGTTCATGCCGCCCGATTCGGTGGTGTTGTT
>JAYTZE010000863.1:0-9642 GCA_043742385.1 Ilumatobacteraceae bacterium | reverse complement strand
TCTCGAACGCCCACAGCTGCAGACCACCCGGTTGGCGCTGCCGAGCCAGGGCCATGAACTGATCGCCGAGACCACGACCCATCCACGACGGGTCGATGTACAAGTGATGCAACCACCGTCGAGCCAGCATGATCTGTCCGACCACCACTCCATCGACATCGGCGACCCACACGTCCATCGTGGGTATGGCCACATCGGCAATCCACGTGGTGATCTCGGCCTCGGTATGAGGCTCTGGAACCTCGGGCATGCCGAACGCCTTCGACCGCCCATACGCCCGAGCACAGCTCGCAGCGTCGGCGACGACAGCCGGTCGGATCGTTGGCTGGCCAGGCTGCATGACACGCAGCACGCCCTCCAGACCGGGTTCGGCCATGTCGATCGCTTCCCGCCACGAGAACCAGCGAACCGCCGGACTCTCTCCCTCGGGCGGCGTCGGGGCAACAGGCGGCGACACAAGGTGGTAGCGCAGGTCGAGGTGCGTGTGTCCCCTGGGCCCGGGATGCACGTCGACGTGCAGCAAGCGGGAGGGATCGTCGCCGGCGGTCACCGGCAAACCTGTTTCCTCCACGGTTTCGCGAAGCGCTGCTTCCCACGGTTGCTCGCCCTGGTCAATATGGCCGCCGGGCTGCAGCCAGAGCGAAAGCCGCTTGTGGAGGTGCAACACCACCCCGGCCTGACTGGTCACGATTGCCGAGGCGGTGACGTGTGTTGCCGAGGCGTGCTCGTCGAACGGCTCATCGAGGGCGTCGAACGCCGCCAGGAACGTGGCAATCGAGTCGCGCTCGCGCGCGTCGACGGCTGGGCGCGCTGCTACCTCACCGCGTACCAGTTCACCGCGTGCCATGGTCGTCGCCGATTCTTTGAACTCCGTGCTTTAGCTGGGCCATCGGCTGCCGATAACTCCTGTGTAGGGATTGGGAATTCAGGGTAGTTACCCGACACACCACGAGGCGGAAGAAAGAACCAATGGAACCGGATGCACAACTGGCACCACGTGTGCTCTTGGCAGTCAGCGACGCACTGCTGCGTCGTGTTGCCTCGGCCGCGTTGCGCACTCGCGGCTTCTCGGTCAGCGCCACGACAGAGGGAGAAGCGGCACTCACTCTGGCCGCCTCCTTCTCGCCCGATGTTGTCATGGTCGATCTCCAGCTGCCCAGCCCGCACGGCGGCAGCCTGTTCGACACCATGCGTGAACTGACGGACTCGTATGTTGTCGGCATCGCTCCCCCCGATGCCGACAACATGCGTATTCGTGCCCTACGTGCCGGCGCCGACGATGTGGTGTCCACCCCGGTGAATCCCGACGAACTCGCCGCCCGATGCCAGGCCCTGCTGCGCCGCCCACGGCAGCTGCATTCCGGCTGGGATCCGATCCACGCTTCGGTCATCACCCTCGGCCCCCTGACGGTCGATGTCGGCCGCAAGGAGATCCGAGTTCGCAACCACGACATTCCCGTGACTCGCATCGAGTTCGCATTGTTCGAGCAACTGTGCCGCCGGCCCTCCGAGGTCTGCGCTCGCACGCAACTGCTCGAAGAGGTGTGGGGCCCGAACTGGGTCGGTGATACACACGTGGTCGACGTGCACCTGTCGAACCTGCGTCGCAAGTTGCAGCTGCGGGCACCCGAGCTGCGCTTCATACACACCGTGCGTGGTGTCGGCTTCCGGTTGAGCAACGACGTATTGCGTCCCGAGGTCGACCGCCGCGAGCTCGTCCCGGCCTGATTCATTGGGGCCTGGTTCATTGCGGCCTGGGGTGTCTAGCCTGGGCCGATCGGCGAGCCCATACAAGTTCCGTCCCCGTGTCTTCTGGTTCTGATCGGCCCGGTTGCTTGTGGCAAGTCGTCGTGGGCCGCTTTGCACTTCGCAACGAACCAGATCGTCTCCAGCGATGCCCTCCGTGGCGTGGTCGGCGAGACCGAACACGATCTGCGAGCGTCGGCCGACGCATTCGCGGTGCTCGACGACATCGTTGCCCGCAGAATGCGGCGCCGCCTGACCACGGTGATCGACACGCTCGGTTTCGATCCCGAGACCCGCGACGCATGGAGGCGATTGGCTCATGAGGCTGGCATGCCGTGCATCGCCGTGGTGTTCGATACGGCGGCCGCCGAGTGCCGCCGCCGCAACGCGGCACGACCTGTCAGCGTGGCCGCCGACGCGATTGCGAAGCAGTTGCGTCGCTGGCCGGCGATCCGCGAAGCGGTCCTGGCGGAACCGTGGCACGAAGTGCTCACACCGCAACCCGTCGTCGTAGTTCCCGCCGCGCTGGCGACTCGACGCCGAGCTCCATCCCCCGCCGGTGGGGCCACCGCGTCACCCGCGGCCGGCGTCACTGTTGGCCTGCACCTGTCGAGCTTCGACTGGTCCGGCTCCCGCGATCGCCTCGCTGCGCACCTGCGTTGCATCGCGACCGACGCCGAGTCGGCAGGTGTTGACCACATTTGGATGATGGATCACCTCCGGCAGATTCCGCAGGTCGGGCCTGCGTGGGCTGACTTGCCCGAGCCGTACACGACGCTTGCCTGGCTGGCGGCCGTCACCGAGCGGGTTCGCCTCGGCGTGCTCGTGTCGCCAGCATTTCGCCATCACCCGGCTGTGCTTGCCAAACAGGTGGCGACACTCGATGTCCTTTCCGCAGGCAGGGCAATGTGCGGACTCGGCGTCGGGTGGTTCGCCCAGGAGTACGCCGCGGCAGGAATCGACTTCCCTTCCGTCGACCAGCGGTACGCCCACCTCGAGGACGCACTGCAAGCCCTGCCGCTGCTGTGGGGAAAGGGGTCGCCGCGCTTCGAAGGCGCGACGGTCACCATCGGCGAGGCGCTGTGCTATCCGCGGCCCACCGAGGGGCACGTACCGATCGTCGTCGGTGGTTCCGGGGAGCGACGCACATTGCGACTGGTGGCGCGCTATGCCGACGGGTGCAATCTGTTCGGCGAGCCCGACGTGGTTGCGCGAAAGGTGGCCGTGCTGGCTCGGCACTGCGCCGAGTTCGGCCGCGACGCGACCGGGATCAATGTCTCGCATCTGTCGACGGTGCTGCTCGGTCGCGACCGTTTTGCGGTTGACGACTCGATCGAGCGACTCCGTCCGAAGCGGATGAGTGCCGAACGATTTGCCCGCGACGTGAACGCCGGCACGGTGGACGACCACTACGAGCGGGCACGGCGTTTGCTCGACGCCGGAGCGACCACGTTGATCATGCGACTCATCGACGTTGCCGAACCCGGCGCAGTCGAAACCTTGGGGACCCTGATCAGCCGGTTGCGCTGAGCGGCGCACGACCGACTCGCACCGTGCGAACGTCGAGGTGCTCCCCGGTCTCTTCGTCGATGACCAGCGGCCGCACGACGCGTCCCGTCTGTCGATCCTTCAACACCACTGGCGACCCTGCTGACATCCCAGGTCCCTCCGGCCACAACCAGTCGCTGCCCCATCGCCACATTGCGGCCAGCACATCCCAGAACGCACGACCCTTGTCGGTCAGTCGGTACTCATAGCGCGGCGGTGATTGCTGATATGCCTCGCGCTCGAGCATGCCCTCGGCGCACAGTCGCTTGAGACGCGTCGTCAGCACCGCGCGCGGCGCGTCGAGTGCCGATTGGAATTCCTCGAAACGGCGACGCCCCGAGAATGCCTCACGCATGATCAACGGCGTCCACCAATCACCGATCAGGTCGGTTGCCCTGGCGATCGGGCATGGCCATTCGTCGAAGCGTGTGCGGCGCATCAGACCCCCAAACTGGAGATCCGCTCGAGGCGAGCGCGCACATGCTTGTGATGCGGGGTACCGGCGAACCAGTCGCGATCCTCTGATGAAGTCAATTCGTTGGGTGCCACGCCGACTGCGTCGCTGGACCCGCCGGGCCCGAGACCGAACCCGTTGGGCAAGGTGATGTGACCCGACAGCAACGTGTCGGTGACCTCGACGACGGCGACCGCGGTGCCGCTCTTGGTGGTGATCCGGGCCCGATCGCCGTCGCTCAACCCGATGCGCGCGGCATCTTCCATCGACACCCGCAACGCGCCCTGCGGATCCTTCTTGCGCCAAGCTGGATCGCGCTGGATGGTGTTGGCGGTCGAGGAGCGGCGCTCGCCGGCGGCGAGCACGAACGGATAGTCACCGCCGATCACCTGAGTCGTGGTGGCAAGCGTGTCGAGTTCTTCGAGCAGGCGTGGGATGGCCAGCGACACCTTCTTGTCACTGGTCTCCAGCCGGCGCATGGTCTCGTCGTAGTCGTCGATCGTGAACGTCAGGCCGTGCGGAGAGGCGAGGATCGCATCGAACAGCGCATCGCCCAGACTCTCGCTGATGTCCGTGCCGACTCCGGCACGGCGGATCGAATCTGCGTAGGCCAGCGCACAGCGGTGAGCGAGTCCCCATACGGCGGCGGCTCCTGCCGCCGGCACACCGTCGGGAGTCGTCAAGGTTGCACCCAGCGTTTCGTACAGCAACACGGCCGCAAGCTTGCCGAGCTTGGGTTGCTCGATGCTGATGGTGATGAACGCGTCGGCGAAGGCGGCTCGGCCCGGACGTCCACCATGTGCAGCCGCTTCATGGAGAGGCGCGATGTCGTCGTCGTTGTAGGCGCCCAGTGCTCGGCACAGTCGGGAGTGGATCTCGTACTCCGGCAGCGTGCCTGCTAGTGGCTCGAAGATCGGGCGGCGCAGGTGGTACACGTTGTGCGGGAACTCGAGATTGAAGAACGTGCACTCCCACTTCTCGTACTGCGACGCCGCCGGCAGTACGTAGTCGGCTTCGCGAGCCGTCTCGGTGAGGGCGACGTCGATGACCACCAGCAGGTCGAGCGCGCGCAACGCTTCGCGCATGCGATGGCTGTCGGCAATTGAGTGCACCGGATTGCCCGACTCGATCAGCATCGCCCGGAAGCGATCGGGGTGATCTCCCAGGATCTCGTCGGGGATCACGTTGCATGGCACCAATCCGGTGACCAGGCGATGCCCACTGACGGGGGTGCATGGCTCGGCATCACCCGGATTGCGAGTGCCACCCCCGCCCAACAAGGCCACAAAGTGGGAGTGCAAGTTCATGCCGCCGGGCACGCCGAAGTTGCCGGTCAGCAGTACGACGAGCTTCTCGAGATAGCTGTTCAGCGTCGAGTGCGGCGCCATCTGGATGCCCAGATCCTCGTAGATCGACACACCGCCGGTTGCCTTGCCGATCACACGCGCCGCCTGGCGAACAGTGGCCTCGTCGACTCCGGCCTTGTCACACGAGGCAGCGATGTCGATCAGCCGCAGGTGCGCAATGACCTCGTCGAGACCGTTGGCGTTGTCGGCCAACCAGCGATCCGCCAGCAGGTGTTCCTCGACCAGCACAGCCAACAGTGCGGCGAGCAGATCGGCGTCGCCACCCGGCCGCGGGCGCAGGTGGATGTCGGCGAGATCGGCAGATTCGGTGCGCCGCGGATCGACCACGATCAACGTGCGCGCCGGATCGTTGGCGATCTCCTTGAGGATCTTTCTGGCCTGCGGGAAGCCGTGCGACTGCCACGGGTTCTTGCCCCAGAACACAGCCACCTCGGCCCGCTCGTAGTCGCCGGTGGTGTGACAGCGCGAGCGACCGAACAGTTGACCGTCGACCCAGAACTCACCGGTCTTTTCTTGCGCCAACGCGTTGGAGGTGTACTTGATGCCGAGTGCGGCGCGGGTCGAGCCGCCGTAGCCACCACCGAGATGATTGCCCTGCCCGCCCCCGCCGTAGAACAAGATCTTGTCGCCACCGTGCTCGGTGATCACATCGTTGAACCTGGCGGCAACCTCGGCGATGGCGGTGTCCCAGTCGATCTCTTCGAACGAACCGTCGCAGCGGCGACGCAGTGGGCTGGTCAGTCGATGCGGACCGTTCTGATAGTGGTCGATGCGCAGACCCTTCTCGCACGTGTAGCCCTGCGAGCCCGGGTGTGCCTTGTCGCCGCGCACCCTGGTGATGGTCGGCCCATCGATTCGAACCTCGAGGCCACAGTTGATCGAACACAGCACGCATGCGGTCGGATGCCATTGCTCAGTGTCCATGTACGCCTCCCAGTCAGTGGGTAGTCAGTTCAACAAGCGAACTTAGTAGCCGAATCGCTAGCAGTAGTCACCGAGCAACCACCAACGTTGTCGTTCGAGGCTGACCAAGAGCAGCGAACCGGACTGCGTCAACAGTTGAAACCGCGCTGATCGCCGTGCTCTGGCGGAATCCCACCAGCGCTCTTCCAGCGGCCATGGACCTGCCCACGCCACCACGGGCTCGGGTGGTGATCTGGTCCGGTTGCGTTGCACCGTTGCCGGCGCGGCGCTGACCGCTCCCCTGCCGGTCACGCGCACCGGGCGCCCCTGGTCGTCGAGCACCTCGATTGCCATCGGCTGGGTATGCACCACGGCCGGCGAGGGGCTGGGCAAGCTGCCCGGCCATGGCCCATCGGGCGCGGTCAGGCGCTGGGCAGGATCGACAAGGTCGGCGGTGACGGCGGGCACCCAGGTGTAGGCGTCGCCCGGCAACCGTCCTCCGGTGGCGGCGGGAACCACCACATGCTCGGCCCCCGCCAAAGTTGCCAGGCGTGCCACGGCTCGTGCCGCCCACTCGTCGACTTGGGTGCGCCCTCCCCACAAGCCCAACTGCACGCCATCGTCGCCGCGTACTTCGACCGGCTCGAGCCGCAGCAAGGTGACACCGGCTGTGATACCCGATGTGAGTGCGGCGCTGTTGACCCAGGCATCGAGCTGCCATCGAGCGCGTTCGACCATCGCCGCCGCCGATAGCCCGGTGGAGCGGTACCACAATCGTTCGTTGCGTTCGCTGTGCTCGGTCTCGGCAGTGATGATCAGCCGCGTGCACACCTTGCCGTCGGCGCTCAGGGCGCTGCACAGTTCTTCGGCCAGTTGACGGGCGATGAACACCATGGTGTCGACGTGGTGAGCCGGGTCGTCGAGCACCTGCATTGCGACCAACCCACTGGGCGGCTCGACCGTGTCGGGAGGGCGGTCGTCGCCGCCACTGGCAAGGCGATGGGCGAACTCGCCTTGCCGCCCGAACCGGGCCAACACATCGGCAACCGACAGCGCGGCAAGCTGTCCCAACTGACGCACGCCGAGCCGCTGCAACAGTTGCACGAAGTCGTCGTCGAGGCCTGCCACCGAGGCCAGTAGCTGCACGGGCATCGGTGCCAGAAACTGGGCCGTGGCCTCGACGCCTGACGACACGATCACGGGCACGATCACGGGATCACCGTGTGCTGCTGCATGCCGAGCAGCAATAGCGGCGGCAAACCGGCCGTCCGCCACACCCATGCCGAAGCCCCCCACTGCCTCCAACGATGCGCCGGTTGCGCTGGCTGCATCGGTTGCCAAGTTCGTCATCCGTTCGGCCATTGCCGCCTCGCCACCGAAGTACCGCGATGGTCCTTTGGCCAGAAACGAGAGCATCCCTGGTTCGGTGATCTCGACCCGTGGTATCAGCGCGGCGATTGCCGTGACGACACTCTCGAACCGGCGAGCATCGCCATCGGGATCGTGGGCGACCAAGCGCACACGAGGACAGCACGCCTGTGCCTGACGCCGCCGCTGCCCGACCACGACGCCTTCTCGTCCCGCCGCCACCGAGTGGGCGATCACCCGGTTTCCGCGCAACACCACGACTGGTTCATCGGCCTCGGCCTGCGCGGCAACGACCGCCCAATTCGGGCACCACAACACACCAAGCCGGGGAATCACCACCACAGGTTAGCGAACGTTTGTTCGATCCAACAAGGGGAGACGTGACAAGTTGTGACTTACAGCGTGATCGCAGTGATCATCCCGTCGATCACGCTGTGCATGGCACCGGGATCATCGCCATCAGCAATAGCGGTCGCGGCCTCATGCAGCACGGCCATCACCACCAGCGCCAGCGCGTCGGCGGGACCAACGTTCAGCCTTCCTGCCGCATCGAGCAGCACGATGCGGCGCACCTCACCGGTCGCCGCAGCATCGAGGAACGCCCGCGCGCCCAGCCGAAGCTGCTCGATCGGGTCGCGGCTGGCCATCGCACTCGTGGCGATCGCGTCGCACAGTTCTCGCTCGACCACCTCGAAGACCGCCTGGAACAGCGCCTCTTTCGAGTTGAAGTGGTGATACATCGCACCGCGAGTCACCCCGGCACGTTCGACGATCTCCTCACGGCCCGCCGCGGCGTAGCCCCGCTCGGCAAACAGCACACGCACCGCGTCGATCAGCGCGCCACGGGTGCGCTCGCGCGTTGGGCCTGCGTGCGTGCGCCGGTCGTTGCGGTACTTGCGTCATTCGTCGCCTTACCCGACATTCTCTTGATGATCGCCACCTCCTATGTAAACATGCGTGCAGCCGAACTCGGCAGCGGCCTGAGTTGTGCGTTGTCGCATGTCGACATCGAGCTCAAGAAGTTGGCATGGGCCGACGGCGTGCCTTCGGTCGACGACCCGAATGCGCTCGCGTTCATCCTCGCCGCCACCGGCCGAATCGACGCAGTGTCGTTCGGACCCCAAGTACCTACCAACCTCTATGCGGTCACCTGAGGCCGAAGTTCTCGTGGAAGCAGTTCTGCCGGCGCGGCAACGATTCCGCCGCGGGCATCGGGTAGCCACATGGTTGCCCGCCGGGGTCGGGGCATGCGCCTGCCGCTCAACTTGACCAGCACCCGCCGGCCCGTCGCCACACCGTGACCGTCGCCGAGCCCGACCCACTGATCGTCATCGGCGGTCAGTTGTAGATCGGCGCCGAACGCCGGCACTCCCACCGTGAGCAACACCACGCCGCGCGACTGCACCCTGGCCTGCAGACGCCGCACCGCACCACTAGTCAGTCGACCGGCCCGCTGACCGGCCCGCTGACCGACTCGCTCGCCGACCAGGATCACGTCGAATCCGTCGATCATCGCTGCCAGCACGTCGACCCACGGAGAGTCACCGTTGACCATCACCAGCCGCTGCAACTCCACCCCCATGTCGGCGGCGGCGCGCAGACCCAGTTCAGGAAGGCCGGCAACACCCACCCAGGCCCCTTCGCGCGATGGCGCCGCGGCCAGTGCCAGGGCCAGCGATACCCCCGCCCGGCCGTTACACGCCACGGTGGAACCACGTTGCAGCACCGGCAGGAGATCGACGAGTGATTCGTGCACCGGTAACGTGCGTTCGCTGGCCGGGACAGCCGTGAGCGTGGGAAAGCGTTCAGCGAGCGACGACACCTGTTGAAGTCTATCGAACAGGTGTTCGTTCTTCAAGCTGACTCTTCACAAGTCAGAGATGGGTCGTAACCGACTCTCGGGTCTCGATCGGCATCGGCATCGGCGCTGGAACATCGCGGCTCGCACCAATGGCGTACACCTCGTCGAGACGATCCGACGGCATCGGCCTGGCGATCAGGAAACCCTGCGCATACCGGCAATTCAGGGCGCGAAGCATGTCGAGGTGGCTTGGCTCCTCGATGCCCTCGCCGACCGTTTCCATGCCCAGGTTGGCAGCCATGTCGATCAAACCGCTCAGCACCGTCGAATCGTGTTCGAGACTGCTGACCACAAAACTGCGATCGAGCTTGACGATGTCGACGGGGAACGCTCGCAGATGCTGCAACGATCGGTACCCGGCGCCGAAGTCGTCGAGGGCGATGCGCACCCCATGC
>JAYTZE010000862.1:0-1048 GCA_043742385.1 Ilumatobacteraceae bacterium | reverse complement strand
CGCATTCATCGGCACGATCGTGCTCAACACGTTCAGCGGTGTGCTGCTGCTGGTCGAGTTGGTCGTGTTGAAGGTGGTGTTGAGCCGGTTCGTCGATGTCGGCGACAACGCGCCAGTCGGACGACTGGTGGTACCTGTCGCGGTCTTCGTCGCCGGTCTGGCGATCGGGGGAATCGTCGCCGTCGTCAGTAGCCAGCTGAGCTGGCTGGCAGGCGAGCAGGTCGCACGCGAGGTGCAAGGCATGGTTGGTGATGCGGCGAGTCGCGCTGCGCTGGTCGACTTCGAGCATCCAGCCTTTCACGACCGTCTCGAGCGGACGATGACCAACATCGTCGATCGACCGTACGGCGTCGTGGTATCGCTCAGCGGGTTGATGACGTCAGGATTCGGGGCGCTGGCGGCCGCAATCGCGCTCGTGGTGATCAGTCCGCCGCTGGCGTTGATCAGCGTCGTGGCGGCGGTACCGCTGGTGCTCGTGTCGATGAAGGTCGGCAGGCTCACCTGGTCGTTCGAGGTCGAGACGACGGAGAACGAACGCCGACGCGAGTACATGCTGTCGCTGCTCACCAGCAAGTCTCCGGCCAAGGAGATCCGCTCGTTCAACCTCGGCCAACACTTCCTGTCCACGTTCCGCGGGCTGTACGACGAGCGCATCGATCGCCAGCGACGACTGCTGCGAGATCAACTGCGCCTCACCGTGGTGTCTCGGCTGACCAACGCCATCATGCTCGGAGCCGCAGGCGGACTGGTGCTGGCGTTTGTCGACAGCGGGCGATTGACAATTGCCGAAGCGGGAACGGCGCTGGCTGCAATCGCGCTCCTGGCGACTCGGGCGAACAGTGCGGTCGCGGCGTTGTCGTCGACGTACGAGCACGGACTGTTTCTCACCGAGACGTTCGCGTTTCTCGACGAGTTTTCTTCCGCCGGCGACCATCCATCCACCGTGCCTGTTCCGCCGTTCAGCGGGGTGCGTCTCGACCATGTCTCGTTCCGTTACCCCAGCGGCGACCGCGACGCGATCAGCGACATCGACCTCGAGGTCAACCCG
>JAYTZE010000861.1:0-9684 GCA_043742385.1 Ilumatobacteraceae bacterium | reverse complement strand
ACGCGTCGGCCGTTCACCTCATACCGTTCGAGATGTCGACGCAGGTCGGTGTGGGGGTGCTGATTCAGCCAGTCGACGTCGATCTCACGATGGCTGTGACCGACGTTCATGAGGATCGCGCCGTCGGCGAGGCGCTCGATCTGTGCCGCTCCCACCACGCCATCGAAACCGGTCGCGGTGACAATCACGCTCGCGCTCCGAACGGCATCATCGAAGTCGGCGACGCGGCAGCCGTGATGCTGCGCTTGGACCAACCGAACCGGGTCGAGGTCGACAACCGTGACGTTGGCGCCCAGATCGCGGGCGCGCTGCGCAACGCCCTGACCGACAGGGCCGAACCCGACCACGACGACCTCGCGGCCGTACAGCGACAGATTTGTGATCGCCGTGAACGCCGGCCACGTCTCGGCGCCGACGTGATGACGATTGTGAATGAGATCCTTGAGCGCGATCCCGTTCCAGTCCAAGACCGGGAATGCGATATCGACGCCGGCCAAGCGGTGCAACCCAGTCGTGGTGGCCTCAAGGGCACCGGCGGGCCGGTATCCCGCCGCCGCCGTCGCCACGATCAACTCACCGCCCATGTCGCACAGCGCATCGGCTGATTCGCTCACCAGCCACGCCAGCGCGTCGGCGAGCTCTACGGCAGACATGCCAGCGTGGCCACGGATCTCCACGCCCATCGAGGCAAGATGCGTCGCGGTGCGGTCGTCGGTGCTATCCGGGTTGCATGGCGCCATTCGGACTCTGGCCCCGGCTTCGACGAGCGGACCGACGATGCCGATGGTGTCAGGCACGATGTGCTGATGACAGGACACGGTGCGGCCCGACAGGTCCGAAGCTGCGACCTCCCTGCCGAACGCTGTGGTGACCGGGCTCGTCCACGCGATCCATTCAAGCTCCGCGATGTCCACGACTCCAGTACATCACGGGAGCACCGATCATGTCGATCATGTCGCCAAGGGACTCACTTCAGCCGAGGCTGTGGTCGAGAAAGCACACGAGACGCGCATCCCACTCGGCGGGATGGACGTCGTAGGCGGTCGTGTGCCCAGCATTTCGTGCGATCCAGTTTTGGACGCTGTCTGGCGGGGCTGATTGGAACGCGTGGGCGGGCGGATTGCCCACTTAGTCACACCGAGCCACGATTGCGTCGTCCGCTGCGAGCTGCGAAGCGATCGAGAACCGCGACGATGTCTCCGGCGACCCAGGCGCAGTTGTGCTCGTCGCCCTTCGCTTTCACGAGGCGTGGGAGTCTGCAAGAGCCCTGAACGTGGCTAAAATTCCCACCGCTCACTCCGAGGATGTCACCCTCAGGACAGCGTGCGGCAGTACCGTGCGCCGGTGGTGAGAGCGTGAAGTCGCAGTCGTTCCTGCACCTGGGGCGGTGGCTCGTTGTCGTGGTACTCCTGACGACCTTGTGCGCCTCCAGCGCTGCGGCGCCAGCGGTGGCGCCGACGTTGTCCGGCGGGCCAGTCTCCACAGCGCCACCGGTTGCTTCCATCGACGCGCCGACCACGATCGCCACCCTTGTCTCGACGATGCCCACCTCCGACGACACTCCGGCGCCGACGACGACATCGACCGTGGCGCCGGTTGTGGATCGCGATGTGCTCGCCGACATCTCAATGACGTCGGTGCCCCCGGATGTCATCGTGCCGACGAACGAGACGTCGTTGGACAAGGTGACCAATCCCATCAACGGTCGCCGTGGTGGTCGCCGCCCTCTGCCCGAGGACCTCGCCTGCGCGACCGGGACGACCCGGACCTGCCTGACCGGCATGCTCGACATGCTGGGCTTCGACGTCACCAGCGGGTCGAGAGATGACCGAGAGCGCAGTGTTCAGCGGGCCACGGCCGTCGTCCAACTCGACGCTGGGCTTCCCGTGACCGGCGTGCCCGACGATGACTTGCTCGAGTACCTGGGCATCGCCACCGACGCCACGCCCGAGGCCCGCGCGGACGAGGCGCGCCAGATCGGCACCTCAGCCGAGGGGCGGCCGATCATGGCTATGCGCTATGGCGACGGGCCCACGACCGTACTTGTCGTCGGTCAGACCCACGGCGACGAGGAGGGCGGCCTGCGGGTCCTACTGCGAGTGCGGTCGCTGTCTCTGCCCGAAGTGATAACGCTGTGGGTCGTCCCCACCATGAACCCCGATGGCCTCGTCCTCGACACCCGCTTCCTGGCCAATGGCGCCGACCCGAACCGACAGGCGCCGAGCCAGCTCGAGCAGCAGGCCGTCTACGACTTCGCTCTCGCCACCCGGCCGTCGTTGACGGTCTGGTACCACCAGAACTACGGCTGGGTGGGCGGTTCGGGCGCATCGATCACGCCGGCGAAGCAGTACCAGGCGCTGACTGGGCTCGGGACGTTGAAGCGCAGTGGCAACTGCGCCCTCGGATTCATGTGGTGCCCGATCGACGACGCGCTCGGCAGCAGCTCGATCCTCGTCGAGTTGCCTGACGTGCTCACGCCCGGCGACGTCCAAAGTCACTCGCTCGCGCTGCTCGCCGTGGCATCGGGCCACGCTCCCTGACTACGCCAAGGCCCATTCCGCTGCCCGCGTTTACGTTTCTCTGGTCTGCGTGGCTGAGCCACTTCGTGCCGAACGTCCCGATAGTGGGGTGTTTCATGGTCCCTGGGCGGGAGGACCAAAGCCCCTACCAGCTCGCCCCTGCTCGTAGCAGATTGGACACCAGAGTCCGTGAACCGCTTCACGAACCATTCGAACTCCTATGAATTCGAATCGAAAATGAAAGGGTTTTGCCATGTTGAAAAAGCCACTGGGACTGCTCGGGATCTTCCTGATCCTCGTCGGAATCGGTTACTTCGTGGGCGCTGGTGTCGCCTATAGCAAGGTCCAGGGCGGCTACGGCTCGCTCCAGGCGTTCAGCGAAGTCCAGAACGTCGAGCTCAATTACAACGACGAGGGCCAGCTCGTCGACCGCGGTGAAGTCGAAGGCGCCCAGGCGATCAAGTCGCTGCTCGTCGACGACTGGAACTTCCCGGTCGTCGAGTCCGATCTCGATTCCAACAACCCGCTCGTCAACACCGCCACTGAGTACATGTACCAAATGGCGACGATCTCCTATCACGTGCTGAACGGCACCCAGACCGTGACGCTGACGGAAAACGACCTCACGGGTGATGACGGTGCTGTCGCTAGCGAGTACGACTGCAACGGCGAGATGGTTGCAGTTCCCAATCCGTTCCCAGCGGAGGGTGTCACCTGCGACTTCGCAGTCGACGGCCGCTACTGGACCGGTTTCGATCGCTCGATTCCGGTGCAGGCCCAGGCTCGTGACAAGGCATGGAGCGGTACCGCTCACGCACTCGTCGCCGAGCTGGGTGTTGGTGCGGCAACGCACAGCACCCTGCAGCTGGCCCTTGGTGTCGCAGCATTGCTCGCCGGTCTCGGCGTGGTCTGCACAGTGATGGGCATCGCCTTCCTGTGGGAAACCCGCAGGAGAGGCCAGGTCCTCGTACCGGACACCATTCCGGAGTCGTTGCTGCAGGACACACCGAAGTCGGCCCACACCGTCTGACACATCGGATCGAGTCGACTCTTGGTCGATCTCGAGAAAGCGAATGGGCCCCTCCGAAAGGGGCCCATTCGGCGTTTTCGGGGCGTTCAGGTCTTGTCGTCGGCAGTCACGGAGCGGTCGTTCGCTTGTGCTGAGTGATTGGGTTGCAGCGGTGCCCCGTCGAGATTGCATTGAACTCGGCGAGCGGTGCACGGAGCGCGCGTCCGGGCACTGAGGCCGATGAACGCGAGCGGACCCGCGGCTGCAGCGATGCAGGCAGTGATCACGAGCGCCAGCCGAAATGCATGCGTGATCTGGGCTGGGCTGGATGCCGATGACAGGCCGGAAATGACTGGAATGACGGCGAGCGCGCCCAGGTTCGCCGCTCTGGCGACGGCGTTGTTCACACCCGACGCCACGCTGACATGATTGGGGTCGGCGGCCGCCATCATTGTCGCAGTCAGTGGCGCCACGAACGTCACGAGACCGAAACCGAACACGACTGCGCCCGGCAACACATCCTTGGTCCACGATGCGTCCTCTCCGATTCTGGCGAGCAGGAGCAACCCGGCCGCAGCGACCAGGGGTCCCACAGTGAGCTGCAATCGGGGGCCGATCCGCTGAGCCAGGGCACCCGAGCTTGCGGACAGTAAAAGCATGAGCCCGGTCGCCGGCAACAGAGCGACGCCCGCCTGCAACGCCGACCAGCCGGCAGCGACCTGAAGCTCGTAGGAGACGAGGAAGAACGACACCCCGAGAGCGGCGTAGAGCAGAACCGTCTGAAGGTTCACGACACTGAAGGTGCGGTCGCGGAAGAGCGCCGGCGGCACCAACGGATCGTTCGCGTGCAACATACGCCACACGAAGCTGGCGATGGCGGCGACGGCCACGGCCGCAGCGCCCAGCACGCCTGCGTCAGTCCATCCGTGCGGTCCAGCCTCGGTCAGTGCCCACGTACTCGCGGCAAGGCCCACGACAGCCAGCGCTGCGCCGATGAGGTCCAGGGTGCGACCAGCACGCAGATCGCGCGTTTCCGGTATCGCCGCGTGGGCGCACACAATGGCGATCGTGGCAACGGGCACATTGATGAGGAAGGCCCATCGCCAGCCGGGCCCGTCGACGAGTCCGCCGCCCACGAACGGTCCGATCGCGCCAGCAACCCCGCCGAGTCCCGACCACGCGCCCACCGCTGCGGCCCGATCGGACTCGCGAAAGCTCGCCTGCAGGATCGCCAGACTGCCCGGGGTCAGCAGTGCGCCACCAACGCCTTGCAGCATCCTGGCGAGCACGAGCACCTCGATGTTGGGCGCTGCACCGCACAGCAGCGAGGCCACCGCGAACCAGACCGTGCCGATGACGAACACCTTGCGACGCCCGAAACGATCACCCAGGGCGCCACCGAGCAGGATCAGCGACGCCAGGGCGACCAGGTAGCCGGTGAGCACCCACTGCAGCGAGCTGATGGTTGCATCGAACTCCTCGCCAATGTGGGGCAAGGCAACATTGACCACGGTTGCGTCGAGACTCGCCATGGCGCTCGCCGCGACGGTTGCAACCAGCGCCACCCGACCCTGCATCGAATGCATGACGAGGCTTTCTGGCGTGGCGTCAGCGGTGGTGGTGCTCATGGCAACACCGTGTGACGATTGCGGCCCCTATGAGGGGCGTGAGTCATCAAACGCACTGGGCTGGCGGCCGAACTCAGCCGGTGGCGAGCTCGGCTTGGTGCTTGGCGACCATCTCCTCGACCGCTTTCATGTTGCGGTCTGCCAGCTCGGGTCGGGTCTCGACGGCACGGGCCTTGGCGTTCAGCGTGCTCCACGCTTGGCCCTGGAACTCAGGCATGACCCGCTGAGCGATCAGTTCATAGCTGCGGTGCGTTGCGACGGGGTTGGCCCATTCGTGGGCCAACTGCATATAGCAGCCAAATCCGCCGGACTGCTTAGTCAGGCGATCGATCTGTTCGCACGCCATATCGGCCGTGCCGATCGAACCGAGGCCGCTGTCGTTGACGAAGTCGATCATCTCTCTGACATTGTCACCGTTGACCGCCATCTGCGGGAACGCCGCAACCTTCTGGAAGTAGTTGAACCAATGCTCGATTCCGAACTCGACGTTCTTGTATGCCTGCTCCTTGGTCTCGGCAATGTGCATCATTCCGACGAGCCGCCACTGGTTGCGATCGGCGACGGTGTGGTATTTGGCCGCGCGCTCCTCCATGACTCCCCAGTGCAGGCCGAGGAGGTCGAAGCCCTCGGACTGTGTCGCCCCGATCGACAACAGGCCGATGCCGTATCGACCGGCGAGGCGCGGGCCAGAAGGCGACGCGACAGCGGGGACGGCGACATCGAACACCGGGTTGGAGTATGGGCGCAGGTGCAGCCGGGCGTCGACGAGGTTCCACGTTTTGGTCTGGCTGCTGACCGGATCGTCGCTGCGCAGCAGCTTCATGATCACGTCGACCCCCTCTTCGAGCAGCGGACGAGTCTCGGTGGGATCGAGCCCGAGCATGATGGCATCGGTTGGCAGCGATCCTGGCCCGAGACCGAGCATGAACCGGCCACGGGTGAGGTGATCCAGCAAGACGGCTCGCTCGGCGACCATGTACGGGTTGTGGTACGCCACGCTGGTGACGCCGGTGCCGAGCTTGATGTGGCGGGTGCGCTCGGCAGCGGTGGCGATGAAAATCTCGGGACAGGCAATGATCTCCGTACCCGCCGAGTGATGCTCGCCGATCCACGCCTCGTCGTAGCCGAGCCTATCAAGGTGAACGATCAGGTCGAGGTCGCGCTCCAACGCCAGTGTCGGGTTCTGGCCGGCGGGGTGGACTGGCGCCATGAAGATTCCGAAGCGAAGACGATCAGACATAAGAACTCCTTGTATGAAGTAGTGAGGGCTGAGTTAGCGAGCTGCAGCTCGGCTTGCACCGCTGCCGGCATGACTTCCCGACGTGGCTGCCTTGACCACCTTGCTGACCAGGTTGTTGGGAAGGATCTCATCGTGATCGTGTGCGGCGACGAATCGCCCCCGCCCGGCAGTCAGAGACCGCAGGTCGAGCGCATAGCGGATGATCTCGGCCGTCGGAACCAGGGCCGACACTTCCTGCTCGCCGTGTTCTCCCGCTGACGTGCCGATCACGCGGCCGCGTCGTGTGGTGAGATCGGCGAGTACGTCGCCCTGATAGCCGGAAGGGATCGTCACCTTCAGCAATGAGATGGGTTCGAGCACGACGGCGCCAGCACGGCCGAGGGCCTCCTTGAAACCGGTTGCGGCGGCGTTCTTGAAGGCCATGTCGGACGAATCGACGGAATGATATTTGCCGTCGTAGCACTCGACACGAACGTCGACGACCGGAAAGCCATGAGCCCCGCCGGTTGTCATCGCTTCCTCGATGCCCTTCTGCACCGCGGGGATGTAGTTGCGTGGGATCGCCCCACCAACGATCGAGTCGACGAACTCGAAGCCAGCGCCGCGCTCCAACGGACTGACTCGCAGATTGGCGACCGCATACTGGCCGTGGCCACCCGACTGCTTCTTCACCTTGCCCTCCGCGTCTCCGATGCCGACCACCGTTTCGCGGTATGGCACGCGAACATCCTCGGTCTCGACGCGCACGCCGAACTTGCGCGCCAAACGCTCGAGCGCGACGGCAAGGTGCGTGTCGCCGGCACCGCTCAGCACCGTCTGGTGCGCATGGTTGCGATCGACACTAAGACAGGGATCCTCGGCCAACAAACGATGCAGGGCACCCGACAGCTTGTCGTCGTCGGTCTGCGTCAACGGTTTCAACGCCAGTCCGAACACCGGCGGCGCGTTTTGCTGGGCGACTACTCGCACGGGCATGTTGCGCGGCGCAAGTGTGGTGCCCGTTGTCGTGTTGGTGAGCTTGGCCACAGCCACGATGTCACCGGCAACCGCCCGGATGCATGGCAGCTGCTCTTTGCCCCGCATATGGAACAGCCCATGCAGGCGCTCCTCGGCGGAGGTCGTGCTCGCGATCAGGCGGTCGTCGGGCGAGATCGTGCCCGAGATGACCTTGCACAGTGACACCTGGCCAACGAACTGGTCGGCCAGCGTCTTGAACACATAGGCCAGCGGCTGGGCGCTGGCATCGGCCGGCACCTCGATCTGCTCGGTTCCGGCCATCACAACGGTTGGGCGATCGTTTGGCGCGGGTCCGATCTCGCATATGAAGTCGGCGAGCCGATCGATGCCGACGCCGGTGAGCGCCGACCCGACCAGCACGGGAAACTCGACAAGGTCGAGTACCTCGTGAGCCAGTGTGCGTTCCAGCTCGGCGGTGCTCGGGACATCGCCCGACAGGTAACGCTCCAGTTGATCGTCGTCGCCGGAGACGATCTCCTCGACAAGTTCATCGTGAACCCGGTGCTCTTCGTCGACAATGTCGGATGGAAGCGGTGCCGTGTGATGGTGACCGTCACGGTCGTATTCGAATGCCTGATCAGACAACACGTCGGCGATACCGTGCAGTGCCTCTTCCTCGCCGAGAGGCAGTTCGAGGGGTACGAAACCGTGGCCCCATTTCGACTGCAAGGCAGCCAGAGCAGCGTGAAAGTTGGCGCGTGGCTTGTCGTCTTTGTTGACGAACACCAATCTCGGGATCTTGCTGGCGACGCAACGCTCCCATGCCAGTTCGGTGCCGACCTCGATTCCGTCGACGGCGCTGACGACGACGATTGCCAGGTCGGCGACGCTGAGTGCCGCCAGCTCCTCGCCGACAAAGTCTGCGTAGCCCGGCGCGTCGAGGAGGTTGATCTTGTACGTCTCGCCGTCGGTGGCCTGCCATTCGAACGGGGCGATACCGAGCGACAACGACATGCCCCGCTTGACCTCTTCAGGATCCGTGCCGGTCACCGTGGTGCCGTCTTCGACCCTGCCAACCCTGGTCGTGACGCCGGCTCGATGCAGCAGCGCTTCGACCAACGTGGTCTTGCCGCAGCCACTATGGCCGACCAGCACCACGTTACGGATGCGCTGTGTTGGGATGACGTCCACCGGCTTGACCCCCCATTGATCAACTTCCTGGCAGTGCTCAAATTACTAGCCGTGTGCGGACTCTATCCATCGCCGAGAAGGCCGCGTTACGGCTTGTGCACGAGCGAACGATCAGCGTCGAGTGCTCAGCTGTTCAGGCGCCCTTGCGATCTGCAATACGATGGCAGACAGGTAGCAACTTCACAAGATTGGGGATCTTATGAGCACGCACGACGACATCGACACCAACCTGTCGGACAACCTCTCACTCGACGACATCATCGCCGCACGGCTCAGTCGTCGTACCGTGCTCAAACTCGGGGGAGGGGTAACTGCGGCTGCGTTTCTCTCTAGTTTCGCCGCCCCGGGCCTCGTCGCCGCCGGCCAACGAGGTCACGACGACGACGATCACGACGATCACGACGACGACGATCACCATCACGCTCTGCTCGGGTTCACCTCGGTGCCGATCAACGGGCTCGATGCAGTGACCGTTCCCCCTGGATACACCGCCTCTGTGTTGTATGCCTGGGGTGACCCGGTCTCCGACGGCCCCGAGTTCGCTTTCGACGCCTCGCAGGACTGGGAGGCACAGGCCGTGCAGGCAGGGATGCATCACGACGGCATCTTCTTCTTCCCGCTCCCGAAGAAGTCGGACAAGTCGAATCGGGGTCTGCTGTGCATCAACCACGAGTACGTCGACCAGGGCCTGTTGTTCACCGACGGGATGATCACATGGACGCCCGACAAAGTCCGCAAGTCCATCGCCGCGCACGGGGTCTCGGTCATCGAGGTTCGCCGCCGCAAGGGTGTGTGGAGCGTCGTACGTCCGTCGCGCTACGGGAGGCGCATCACCGGCGCCACGCCGATCCAACTCGTGGGTCCGGCAGCCGGGTCGGCGCTTCTGCAAACTGCGGATGATCCGACCGGCACGGTGTCACTCGGCACGATCAACAACTGCGGCAGTGGCCAGAGCCCATGGGGCACCTACGTCACATGCGAAGAGAACTTCAACGGCTACTTCGGGTGGGATGGCGTCCACACCCCGACGATGCAGCAGAACCGGTATGGACTCACGGCCAACGGATTCGGGTATCGCTGGCACGAGCACGACCCGCGCTTCAACGTCAGGCTGAACCCTAACGAGGCGAACCGCTTGGG
>JAYTZE010000860.1:0-1055 GCA_043742385.1 Ilumatobacteraceae bacterium | reverse complement strand
CGAGGTCAGCGTTGTCGATGCAACGCCCGGCGGCGGCATCACCACCTACACCATCAGCGTTTCCTGGGAGGAGTCGCGAGGTCGACAAACCTATGCCGACGCCGCCAGCGCCATGCCCACCACCGAAACGATGAGCTACGTCACCACCAAGGTTGTCCGAAATGTCGCCCTCTGAACGCGCCGCTTCTGTCCGGTGGCAACAGCGTGGCCTGTCGCTGATCGAGCTGATGATTGCGATCGCCATCAGCTTGCTCCTGGTCGCGGTCGTGCTGCGCGGATTTGCGGCAACCTCGGCCACCACAAGAGTCAACTCGGCGGTGTCCGAGTACCAGACCAATGGCCGCTTTGCGCTCGAAACGCTGAAGCGCGAAGTCCGCCACGCCGCCTTGCACCCGATGGTGTGGGACGACGGGCAGTTTGCCCCGAACGCCACCGTCAATGCACGCAACTACGGCTGCGGTGCCGGCGTGTCCACCGATCTGGCCAGCGGAATGACCGCGTGGAATGACGCCAACCCGTACTCGGCGTCGTGTCTGGCCGCTGGCACCGACCGTGTTTACGCGCGTGGCGATGTGCTGATGCTCAGGCGCACAGCGCTGGCCACGGCGGCGGTGTTCGACGCGAACGCGCCCTACATTCGTGTTTCCTATGGCGCGGCGAATCTGTTTCTTGGCGGTGAGACGGCGGTCGAACTTCCCGTGCCATTTTTCGACTATCGCGTTGTCAGCGATCTGTACTACGTCAACGACTTCACGACCAGTGCCACCGAGTCGCCGAAGGTGCCCGCGCTTTACCGTCTGAGCTTGAGTGCGGGTGCCAATCCGACGATGGTGCCGCAATTGGTGGCGTCGAACGTCGAGCAGTTTCAGCTTCAGTTCGGCCAGGTGACCGACGCTGCGGCCGGCTCGGTGCGCTACTTCAACGCGGACCAGGTCACCGACTGGAAACGTGTCCACTCGGCGCGGGTTTGGTTGTTGATGCGAGCCTCTGAGCGCGAGAGCGGTTTCAGCAGCGGCTCTTTTCAGATGGGTGACACAACCTACACGCCGAACGAC
>JAYTZE010000859.1:0-4896 GCA_043742385.1 Ilumatobacteraceae bacterium | reverse complement strand
ATGCGGAATCGCCGGTCTCATCATCTCGTCGATCGCGGGTAACAACAACGGCGTGATACTCACCATCGGCGGGGTCATCGCGCTGGCCGCGATCGTGTTGATGGCGGTCAACACCGTGACGGTGCCCGAGCGGATCGATGCCTTCGACGAGGCCGCCGCCGAGCACCTCGAGGCTCAGGTCGCCCACTTGGTGCAACAGGGCGCCGACGAGGCCGACGTCCGCACGCTGGTGCGCGAAGCGCGTCGCAGCGGGCGCCGGTGACGAGCGGGCGACGGTGACAGAAGAGAGCGATGCATTGCTGGCTGCCAGGCTGGCGACGGAAGCCGGACAGTTGTTGGTTCAGGTCCGCGACGAACTGACGCGGGCCGGTGCACCGGCTTGGCACGTCATGGACGCCGGTGACTTGGCCAGCCACCGTTTCCTACTCCAGGCCCTCACCGATGCCCGGCCCGACGACGCAGTCCTGTCGGAGGAGGGATTCGAGGACCCCCGTCGCTTCGATGCCGATCGTGTATGGATCGTCGATCCACTCGATGGCACCAGCGAGTTCGGTGAACACGGCCGGCACGACTGGGCAGTGCACGTCGCCCTGTGGGACGCCGATCACTTTGGCGCCGGCGCCGTCAGCATTCCCGCCCTCGACCTCACGTTCTGCACCGATCCCCCGCCGGTCGTTCCCACAACAGGACGCTCGCGGCCGAGGCTGGTCACCTCGCGCAATCGCAATCCGTATGTGGCCGTCGTTGTTGCCAATGCTCTCGACGCCGACGCCGTGCGACTCGGATCGGCAGGCGCCAAGGCGATGGCCATCGTCACGGGCGAGGCCGACATCTACGTGCACGACGGTGGCATGTACCAGTGGGACTCTGCAGCGCCGGCCGCAGTCGCCCTGGCTGCAGGGCTGCACGTCAGTCGAATCGACGGCTCACCTATGGTGTTCAACGATCGCGATCCGTGGTTGCCCGATCTGCTGATCTGCCGATCCGAATTCGCCGAACCGACCCTCGAAGCGCTGCGCAACAGTCGTACAATTCGTCCATGACTCTTGCCGTGCCGGGAGACGGCGGCCTCCTCGAGCCGACATTCATTGAACGAGCCGTGCGCACGCGCGTCCCCGGCCTGACCATCGCGGCAATGACAACGATCGGTGCAGGCACGATCCACTCCGCAGCTGCTGGCGTGCATGCCGAACACCAACAGCTGGCTCGACTGTTCATCCTCCTCGCAGTAGCGCAGATCGGTGCTGGTGTGATCGCGATGGCTCGCGCGAATCGGTTGGTCGCCATCCCTATCATCGTGATCAACGCCGTGGCCGTCGGCGCGTGGCTGGCAACACGAATCACCGGCATCTCGTGGATCGACGGTCTAGAAGTTCGCGAGGCAGCGCAGTTTGCCGATACTGCAGCCGCGATGCTCGCCGCCACGGCGGTTGGTTGTGCGTTGGCGGCGTCAATGATCGGTAAGCGGCAGTCCCCCGCTCCGCGTTTATCGTTTCCGGCGCTGGCCGTGGCCGCGCTCACTGTCCCGGCGATGCTCAGCGGCGGTACGCACATCCACAGCCATAACGCTGTCACTGCCGGTGGCACCGCTACCGACGAAGCGCAACCGCATGCACATGCTGCCGACGGTACGTCGATCACGCCCGATGCAGTGCCGGTGGTCGACGATTCACAGCCGCACGGCCACGCCGAGGACGCCACATCGGTCGCAGCTGCCGCAACCTGGCCGCGCCCATGGGATCCGACACAACCGATCGACGTCTCGGGTGTGGCAGGCGTGACGGCCGAGCAGGAAGCGCGGGCCACCAAGTTGATCGAAGACTCGTTGAAGGATCTGCCGCGGTACGCGGACACGGCTGCGGCAATCGCCGACGGCTATGCCTCCATCGGCGACGCGGGCACAGGTAATGAGCACTTCATCAAGCTGTCGCTCATCGAAGACGACAAGTTCCTCGACGCGACGCAACCCGAATCGCTGGTGTACACGGTCAACGGCGACAGCAGAACTCTCGCAGGAGCCATGTACATCGCCAGTGCTCGCCCAACCGACGACCCGAGCCTGCTCGCATTCGCCGGGCCGCTCGTGCAGTGGCACAACCACGGCAATCTGTGCTGGGCAGCGGGGCCTGACGGCAAGCCCCGCGTGGTCGGCATCACCGATGCCAACGGCAAGTGCGCTTCAGGTGTCAACACGGGCGGAGAAAATCCGATGGTGCACGTGTGGGTCACCCCACACCCGTGCGGAGTATTCGCCGCGCTCGAAGGTGTCGGTGCCGGCCAGGCAGCCGTCCCAGACGAGCAACGAGCCGACATGTGCAACCCAGATCACGCCGAGCACACTGCGGCTGCGGTTCCGACCAAGCCATACGATCCCTCACAGCCGATCGATCTCAGCGGTGTCGACGGCGTCACGCCCGAGCAACAGGCCGCAGCCGAGAACCTGGTAGCCCTCAACGTCGTTCGCCTGCCACAGTGGTCCGACTACAAGGTCGCCGAGGCGGCCGGTTACCACAGCATCGGTGATGGCCCCACGGGCCACGAGCACTTCATCAAGTGGGATCTGATCAACGACGACGTCGCACTCGATCCCGATCAGCCCGAGAGCCTCGTGTACCAGATGATGCCGGATGGCTCCAAGAAGCTGGTCAGCGCGATGTACTTCCTGCCCGATGATGTGGCGCTCACCGAAGTGCCCGACATCGGCGGCGCACTCATGCAATGGCACATCCACGACAACCTGTGTTTCACCGACGACCCCGTTGCCCCACTGGTCCGTGGGGTCACCGACTCCGCGGGCAGCTGCTCGGCACCGTTCGTCAAGCTCCAAGCGGCGCCCATGATCCATGTGTGGATCACGCCCCACAGGTGCGGACCCTTTGCAGCGTTGGAAGGCGTCGGGGCTGGACAGATTGCCGAGGGTGAGGCACGCTTGTGCGATGTCGCCCACGGCGCGGGCTTCTAGCGCCGGCCGCATCACCCACGGAGTCGATATGTCGATACCCACCCAGGCCCAGCTGTACGAAGAGGTCGATCGACGGTTCGCTGTAGCGCAACCCGACGCGCCGACACGCCTCGATCCCGAGCAACGGGGTCACGATGCGTGGGTAGCGCAGTGGCTGGCCATACGCGACGAGGTCTTGAATCAGTGGACCGACTACGTCTTCGCCGAGCATTTTCCGCATGCGGGCACGCTCGATCCCTCAAACCCCGAGCACAGCACCATGATCGAGTACTGGCGCGACATCCAGCATCAGATCTGCAATGGCGAGGGTGGCAAGTACAATTGGGATGCGCCGCCGACACCGCCGTTGAGCGTGCTGACGGTCGTGCGTGACGACAACCGCGGTGGCTTTGTGCTGGTGTTCTCCCGTCCAGTTGCCGTCGACGAAGCCGGCGACTTCCTGTGGCCCGGCAGGACAGCGCTCCCTGTGGGTGTGACGATCGAGCGAGGAACCGACAGCGCAGTGCACGTGCGCTTGACCATCGAGTCGTTGGAGACCATGCGCGAAGAAGTCGCCAGCGAGATCAACCAGGCAGGGATCGTGACCGCCGACTGACC
This sequence comes from Ilumatobacteraceae bacterium, assembly GCA_043742385.1. Classification (GTDB taxonomy): domain Bacteria; phylum Actinomycetota; class Acidimicrobiia; order Acidimicrobiales; family Ilumatobacteraceae; genus JAENVT01. The sequence continues at coordinate 1,337 of JAYTZE010000859.1, read as the reverse complement.
GGTTGCTTTGATTCGTAGGTGCTACGGCACCGACAAGATCATCACAAGCCCGGTGTTGCCGTCGACGCGAACTCGGGCCCCATCTGGGATGTTGCGCGTCGCCCCGATGGCGGAGACCACACACGGGATACCGAGCTCGCGACTGACAATGATGGCATGGCTGAGCGCTGCACCGACATCGACGACGACCGCAGCCGCCGGAACGAACAACGGCGTCCAGGACGGATCGGTGATCGGCGCGATCAGCACATCGCCCGGCTCCAACGCCGATGGATCGTTGGAGTCGAGTATCACTCTCGCAATTCCCTCGGCGACGCCCGGGCAGCCGGGAAAGCCAACAACGGTGTCGCCTTCCGAGACCCGGTCGACTCCCACTGCGTCGCGTCGCGGCCAACTCTCCGGCCCGCTGGTGTGGCCCACGAACACGAAGGGCGGTTCGACTTCTTGGAGTTGGCGATACTCGGCACGTCGGCTGCGAATTGCTTCGGTCAGCGAGTGAGGGTCAGTGAACAAGGTCCGCATCTCTGCCTCGCGGACGAAGCCGAAGTCCTCGATCTCGTCGAAGGCACTGAGTTCGACCATTCGCCGACCGAGTTCACGCATGGCCATCCGCATCTCATGGATCACCCTGATGTTGTTGGTCTTGGTGCGTTCGCGGCCGGGCAACCATGCCGCTGAGCAGCCAATGGCCGCGGCAAGCTGACCATGTGTGGCGGGGTCCGCGGCGACCATCGACAGCAGTTCTGCCGAGGCAGTGGCGCGCTGCTCGGCCCGAATCGCGAACTGTTCGGCGGGTGCGGCAGAGTCGGGCGCTTGACGCATTCGATCGATCGCCACCAAGGCCAACGCGGGCCGGGTCTCCCACGAAGGCGAACGGCTCTCCCACTCGTTCGGGCCACGGCTGCCGAACTCGTGGACGAATTCATCGAAGCCCTCAGTGAATGCCGCGGACGCTGGGTCGAGTCGCGACAGTTCCCACATCGCGTGGCTCGGCGCAGCCGAGTCGACGTCGCCAAGTCCGGAGATGATCGGCATGATCAGGTCGGGGCGACCCACGGCAGTGGCCACTGCGGAGATGACGCCGACCGGCACGGTCGCCATGTAGGTGGTGAAGAGATGGTGGGCGAACATCTTGCGATGCAGCGGGAGCATCTCGCGGAATCGTTCCCAGAGCTGCTGATCGCGCAGGGCCGATAGATCGGGGCGGCTGACCCGAAGTGCCTTGGTCTCCTGTCGGTCGTCGGTGAGTTCGGTGAGGTCATCGAGGCACTGCTGCCCGAAGACCCAAGCGAACGTCGCCCCGATCTTCTCGGTCATCTCAGGTTGCACGTCGCCGG
>JAYTZE010000858.1:0-1059 GCA_043742385.1 Ilumatobacteraceae bacterium | reverse complement strand
GTGTTGCTGCTTTCGGAGGAGGCGTACGTGCCGTGGGAGTTGGCGACGATGCCGGTGCCGCTCGACTCGTCGACCATCGGCTTCCTCGGCGCTCAGGTCACGATCGGTCGCTGGGTGCTGGCCACCGATCGGCCTCCGCTGCCGCCTCCGCGCCTCGTGCACGTCGAAGGCATGGTCGTGATCAGTGGTCGTTACGAGCAGCCCGGGTGGAGCCGTCTCGAACACGCCGAAGCAGAGGCGGCCGCACTGGTCGAGCTGTACCACGCTGTCGGGGTCGACGCAGTGACCGACAAGGTCGTCGGGTGTCTGATGGGCAATCCGGCCGGCGACGTGCTGCACTTCTCACTGCACGGCAAGTACGACCCCGGCACCGCCAAACAGGGGCTGGTCCTGGTCGACGGTGTGGTGATCGATCCGCTCGTAGTGAAAGGAGGTTCGCTCGCCGAAGCGCCGCTGGTGTTCCTCAATGCCTGCCAGGTTGGCACGGGCCAAGAGACGCTCGGTGACTACGCAGGACTCGCCGAGGCCTTTCTGTTCGCCGGAGCATCCGCGGTGGTCGCACCGCTGTGGTCGATCGACGATGGGGTTGCCAGCGCGCTGGCCGAGCGCTTCTACGCCAGAGCATTTGCCGGCGACCCGATTGCCGAGATCGTTCGCTCCGAACGGGCCGCGTTCGGCACCGGCGACGACCCGAACTCGTCGACCCTCGTGGCGTTTCAGTTCTTCGGCCACCCGGCGATGCGCCTCGAAAGGTAGGCGATCGACGCGGTCTACAACCCGACTGGGACTGCGGCTTTGCGTTTCCTGGCCCGTATGACCAAGTGCCGGCTGGCGAAGGCGACTGCGACCAGCAACGAGATTCCTTCGAACAGACTCTGCACCCATTGTGCACTCTTCAAGGTGAGCTGTAGCCCGTAGACCCCGAAGGCCAAGGTGTAGAGGGCGATCATCATGCCCCATACGTTCGGGCGGCCGCGCAGCTGAGAGGCGCCGAAGAACACGGCGGCGACCGCCGGGAACAAGAAGCCTGGGCCCACGGTACCCGAGTACGAGCCACCC
>JAYTZE010000857.1:0-9736 GCA_043742385.1 Ilumatobacteraceae bacterium | reverse complement strand
GAGTCATTCGCGAATACAGTTGAGCATGTCATTCAACGGCGAGATCGTCGTCTCACCAATCCAACCCACGGGCAAACGTTGGACGGTGAAGCAGGCCTTCACGTACATCGGCAAGACCCAATCGTTTACGGTGCCCGAGGGATTCACCACCGACTTCGCATCGGTGCCGCGCCCCTTTACGTGGCTGCTACCGCGATACGGGAGATGGACGCAAGCCGCGATCCTCCATGACTTCCTGTGGGCGGAAGCCCGCGAGGGGAGAATCCACAAGTTCGACGCCGATGGCATCTTCAATCGAGCGATGCGCGAACTCGGGGTGCCGTACCTCCGACGGTGGATCATGTGGACCGCCGTCCGCTGGGCCTCTGGGCCCAAATCGTGGTTCTACCGAGGTCCACTTCCTGTCCTCAAGATGATTGTCATCACCCTGCTCGCGCTGCCAGTGATCATCGTCCCGTCGCTGACCGTATTGGTCGGTCTCATCGCTGGCGCAATCGGTGAGTTCGTCGTCTACCTCCCGTTGCGCCTCATCCACCGCGACAAGTCGAAGGACGTGAACGCACCAGAGGTCAGCGACGTCTTCACGGCGTGAAGTCGCGACGACCTCACCAACTTCTGTATCAAACTACGCAAGCCGACAATCTCTTCGCCCGGAGGTCAACGATGTGAGCAACGAACCAGCTTGGCCAGCCGACATCCCGATAACCGGGTCGCCACCGCGGAAGCTGACCGGGCTGCTGCGCTGGTTCTGGGTCTCGGCGAACCACAGCGCTGGACCTTCACGGCCGGGAATTTTTCAATACGCCCGCATCGCCGACGATCCGCGACGAGTCGGCATCTGCTGCTCTGGTGGTGGTCTGCGTTCGGCGGCGTTCTCGTTCGGAGCGATGGACGAGCTGTGGCGCAAGGGCATCATCCAAGAAGCCGACTATCTGGCCGGAGTATCGGGCGGCTCGTACGCTGTCACCGCAGCAACCATCGTGCGGGCGCAGTCGCCCGACGTGACGTGGACCAAGGATCAGCCGGGCCCCTATGGGCTCGGGTCGCCCGAGCTCGACTATCTCCGCAATCGCACCAACTACTTGGCGCCAGGGATGATGGGGCGTTGGAACATGTTCCTTCGGCTTCTGCTCGGAATTCTTCTGAACCTCGGTGTGATCTTGGGAATGCTGTTTGTGGTGGGACGCCTCGGCGGACGGTTCTACCGGTGGGCGCTGCCCGAGTTCGGTAGTTGCGCGGGTCGTCAATGCGACGGGAATCTCACCTTCCACGGATGGAGTGGCGTGCTCATCGCGGTGCTTCTGGCGTTGGGTCTGTTCGCCGGTCTGGTCGACCTGCTGTTCAGGCCGGCTGTCGACTGGTGGTGGCGGAGATTGGTCCGATGGTGTGGCACATTCATCTTCCTCGCAATCATTGCAGCGATCATCCTTCGCCTCATTCCACAGGTGATCTGGTGGGCACGGACGAGCCGATTCGGCTACTCGGGCCAGGCCACACAGTTTGCGCGCGGGGCCGGGTCGGTGGCTACTGCGGCAGCCTCGCTGGCGCTCTCGCTCGGTCACCTCGTGCTTCGCTCGGGCTCCGGCGGTAAAGGGAGCTTGCCGAAGCGTCTCGCCAAGGTGCCGCGTGGCGCTCGCATTGTGCTGCAGAAGTTGGCAATCAGTGTCGTCGTGCCACTCTCGCTGCTCGTGTTCTTCCTGATCGCGATCGATTCCGGTACTCGACCATGGACGACGACCGCTACGTCGTGGTGGGTTGCTGTGCTCGTCGTCGTATTGGCAGTCTTCGCAGTCGGCAATCCAATTGCCTGGTCCGCTCAGCCGTTCTACAAGCGACGTCTGCGTACTGTCTTCGCGCTCAGGCGGGAAATGACCGACGGTGCTGCCACCGTCGGTCCGGTCCCTACTGACGAGGAGCCCTCACTGTCGGAGCTGCGGCCACCCAACTGGCCGCAGTTGCTGATCTGCGCCGCCGCCAATGTGTCTGATCTCGGCTACACCCCGCCGGGCCTCGGCGTGACGAGCTTCGTGTTCTCGCCGGATCGCGTCGGCGGACCATTGGTCGGTTCTATCCCGACAAAGCAGTACGAGCAACGCCTGGCGCGCATCAGGTTTTTCCAGAAGGCGTGGAACAAGATCAACAAGAAGGCCCCCTCCACCGGGCGACTGCGCGACATCAGCCCGCTGTCGGCCGTATCGATCTCGGGTGCGGCGGTGTCGCCGTCAATGGGCCGGATGAACCAGCCCTCGTATCGAATGCTGATTGCGATGTTGAACCTTCGACTCGGCGTCTGGCTGGCGAACCCGCGACTCGTCAGCGCTCTGCAAGGCGTGGGTGCCGAGGAACCGACATACCAGCCACTCGTGCGTCCGACCTACCTGTTGCGCGAACTTCTTGGTCAGAACAACCTCCGCAGGAAGTTCGTGTATGTGTCGGATGGCGGCCACTACGAGAACCTCGGTCTGGTCGAACTGCTCCGTCGCGGCTGCACCACGATCTATGCGATCGATGCCTCAGGCGATACTCCGGGCAGCATTCGCACCTTGGGCCAGGCGGTTGCACTGGCGCGAAGTGAACTAGGTGTCGAGTTCGACGACATCGATCCGTCGATGTTTGCCGTGAAGGATGCCGCCGAGGCAGGCATCGTCGTGTCCGACCACGCCATCATGCACTACACCTTCCCGCTCGGAGGCGGCGAGGGAACACTGATCTACATCAAGAAGGCGCTGATGAAGGATTCGGCGACGCCAGCCGACCTGATCACCTATCAGCAGGCTCGACCGGTCTTCCCGTACGACTCAACGGGCGACCAGTTCTACGACGTCGAGCAGTTCGAGGCGTACCGGGAGCTGGGGGCGTCGGTCACCCGCCGGGCCCTCGCCGATGCACCTGGCGAGGCTCGATCCTCGGTCGCGAACTGAGACTCGGTAACGTCGCCTCATCCACGACACTCAGGCACGACCGAGCCACCTCGGGTGGCACTCCTCTGTTCCACCGAACGGCTTCGCCAACCGAGCCGTGGCCCAGACGACCAACAGCAACCCGCTCGGCCTCGAGACACCCCCGGCCGACGACATCGAAACCACTCCGGAGCACTACAACCTCATTGGTGGCGATCCGGCATGTGCCGGGTGGACACGCTCGTACGACGACCCGAACGTCGTGCACCTGCGCGAGAAGCTCACTCGGCACAACGGGATCAAGGGCCTCGAAGTACTCGATCCCACCGAGGTCGACCGGGCCGCCGAGCTGTTCCATCGCGACGGGTTCGTCGTCGTTCGTGATCTGCTCGGTCCCGAGCAGTTGGCTCGCACGCGCCTGGCTACCGAGCGCGCACTCGACGAGATGTTGGCGGTCGATCCAACATGCGCAGCTGGTGGCGGCGCCGGCGGACTGCCTCATCGGTTCTCGTTCGGCAGTAGCTCTGCTTCGCGGCACATGCTGCACGTCGACGAGTGGGTCGAGCTGGTCGACATGCCGACCACGACACCGATCCTGAAAGCCATCTTCGGCTCACCCAACTACATCCTGATCGGCGCAGGCGGCGACGTTGCCATGCCCGGCGCGATCGAGTATCAGGGTTTGCATTCCGACAACGTGTGGTCAGAGCTGCACGACCCAACTGGCCGGGTTTCCACCAGAGAGCTGCCGGTGCCGGCCGTCACCATCAACTTTCCGATGGTTGATCTCACGCCCGAGAATGGTCCGACCAGGCAGATACCGGGTACGCAGAATTCACGCAATGCGATCCCGAGCCTCGCCAATGAGCCGGAGTGGATGAAGCTCAGCACCGTGTGCCCTGCGCCCGCCGGCTCTGGCATCTTCCGCGATCTGCGTGCCTGGCACGGCGGCACCCCGAATCTATCGCGAGAGGTGCGAGCCGCACCCAACGTCGAATACTTCGCACCGTGGTTCCGCAGCGAAGCCGTCATCCGCTCGATGCCGTATGAGCAGTGGAAAACACTCACGCCCCACGGGCAACGTATCTCCCGATATGTCGCGGTGGGCAAAGACGAGAAGGTGATCGGCGCCGGGTACATCCATCCGAGAGCCAAGATGCGCGAAGCATTCAAGGAACGACAACTGCGCGAACTCGGTCCTGAGGGCGCCGAGGAGTACCTTCGACGCCTGTAGAACGCTCACCCTTCACCAGCGCCCGGTGCGCGGCTGAGCCGTTACGCGTCAGTGTCAGCTCCCAGAACGACCGTCGTTCTGTGGGCTGACACAGATCACGTTGCGGGCGATCCAACTCCTACAGCACGCCGCTGTAGACGCGCAATCCTGCCTAGATGAGGCGGACTTTTTGGGCTTCCTCGCCCTTCTTGCCGGGAGCGACTTCGAACTCGACCGTGTCGCCTTCGTTGAGCGACTTGTAGCCACTGCCTTCGATGTTGGAGAAGTGGACGAACACGTCGCTGCCACCTTCTCGAGAGATGAAGCCGAAACCCTTTTCGGCGTTGAAAAACTTTACGGTGCCTGTGGCCATTGCCTTTTCCTTCAACAAGTGAGCCGCCGTCGACGGCTGACGGAAGACGTTATCCCGTTACCACGCGCTTCACCTCGTTCAAGGCGCAGCATCGAGTCGCGAAATCTCCGGTTGCGTCGAAGAATCTGCAGCGTCGAACGGCAAACCTGCGCCCGAACAGTGCCAAAGGTCCCGACCAAGCAAGGGGGTTGAGGTGTAACAACAGCTCAATTGCGGGTACCTTCTGACCGATACACAAGCTGTGACCTCGCCGGAGGCTGCACCGTGTGACGCGATCTTGGAGAGCTTCATGAGCAGAATCACCTACGACGAGGCCATGAGCAGCAGCGATGCATTGATCTGGCACATCGAAAAGGATCCGCTGCTGCGATCGACGGTCATGAGCGTGTGGTTCCTGGAGCAACCGCCGTCACCGGAGCGCATGCGTGCAACGGTGCAGCGCCTCGTGGCCCAACTGCCGCGGCTGCGACAACGCGTCGTCGACGGGCGACCGAGGCCGACGTGGGCCGAGGTCGACGAGCTGGACATCGCTGATCATTACCGATACGAGGACCTGGGTGGGAATGCAGTCCGCGGCGATGTGCTCGCGGTGGCTCAACAGTGGGTTCGCGAGCCATTCGACCGGACTCGGCCCCTCTGGCAGTTGGGTATCTTTTCCGGACTCGTCGATGGCCGCGGAGCACTCGTTTTGAAAGTGCATCACGCCATCGCCGACGGCGTGGGGCTGATGCTGATGCTGGCGGCGCTCGCCGATTTGGAGCCCAATCCGACACACCGGCTCGCTCTCGCCGACGTCGTCTCGCCGCCCGCGCCCTATGCCCGCTCGCCGCGTCAACTCGCCGCGATTGCACGTCATCCCTTCGCATCCCTTCGGTCCGCTGTGCGTAGCGCGGTGTCGATCGCCCGACTGGTGATGCCAAACCGAAAGCCGCTGAGCGAACTGATGACAGGCCGCTCGAATCAACTGTGCCTCGATGTGAAGACTGTTCCGTTCGACACGCTGCGCTGCGCAGCCAAACAGGCCGGTGGCAGCGTCAACGATGCCTTCATCAGCCTCGTGCTCGACACCGTCGATCGCTACCACCAGCGCTACGGAGCCGACTGCGATCGCGTGCGCATACACATGCCGATCAACATTCGCGACGCGGCGACTGCCGACCGTTCCGGCAACCAGTTCGTGCCGGCGCGTATTGTGATGAACGTTGGGGACAACGACGTCGAGGGTCGGCTGCGCCGAGTCAGCAAGCATTTGGCGGCTGTACGCCAGGAGCCAGCGCTGCGGTGGGTCAACACGGTGTCTGCGGCAATTCAGCGTCTCGGCGTGCCGATCTCGCGACGCATCATCGGCGGGATGATGAAGGGCGTCGATGTGCTGGCCTCGAACGTTGCAGGCCCGCCCTGCCCGCTGTACCTCGCTGGCGAACACGTCGAGGAGTTCTACGCATTCGGTCCGCCGGCAGGTGCCGCACTGAACATCACGCTGTTCAGCTACGACAGCACGGTGCACCTCGGTGTGACCAGTGTCGCGGCCGCGGTCGACTCTCGAAGGCACCTCATGACATGCCTCGACGAGGCAATCGCCGAGATGGAGCAGCTTGCGTCCAGCGCGAAGAAGCCGCAGGCAACTCCGATTGCCACGTCTGTCCTGCTTGGTCTGGCCAGCTGACCGCGAGTCAACGCGACAGCATCACAACTCCGACAGCGCTGCCTTCAACAGTGGCATCTCCATTGCCCGAGCCATGATCTCGCTCATGCCACCGATCACCCCGGTGAGGTTGGCGAGCACCACATGTTCGAGCCCGGCTCGCGCGTAGGCCTCGAACTGTTCGGCCAATTCCTGGCTGTTACCGATGAACAGCACTTGTTGCACCATCTCGAATGGGATTGTCGGGGCGATGTCGCGGAGGTCATTGGCATCGAGGTCGTGGATGATGACGTCGATGAAACCACGTGAATCGTTCCCGAGGGGATGCGTGAGACCATGGGCTTCCCACAGCGAGCCGGCGGCGAACAGACCGAACAGCTTGCCAAGCGGCTCGGCCTCGAACATCTCGGCAGCGCGCTGCACACTCTCGGCAAAGATCACGAACGGCAGCAGTGACGCAACCGGCTTCGGCCGACCGGCGGCACTGGCATGCCCGGAGATCACACGTAGCTTCTCGCCGTACTCCGACGGCGACATCGACCACGCCGGAATCCAACCGTCACCGTATTGTCCGGTCAGGCGCAGCATGCGCGGCGCATGCCCGGCGACCCACACAGCGGGACGGCCCCTCCCCTCGGCCTCCAAGGGCAGGCCCATGCGACCGATACCCGACGGCATCACGCCCTTGTCGAGCAATGAGCGCAGCTCGACCAATACCTCTTCGAGGATCGACACCGGACGGTCGAAGGGATAGCCGAACGGCACCAGACTTTCTGCCTCACCGGAGCCGATACCAAGGATGAACCCACCGGGGATCAAGTCATTCAACGTCAACGTCGTGCGGGCGAGGTCGGCGGCGCCGCGCCGGGTGGCGTCGGTGACAGAGATGCCGTACGGCAATTTGGTCATCGTGCCGACACGCGCTCCATAGCAAAACGGGTCATAGAACGCGTCGGGGTCGGCAGCAAGGTCCGACAGCGGTACGTCCTTCCAGAGGCCTGGGTGGAACACGCCGAGGATGTGGTCAGGCGCCCAATAGGAGTCGAAGCCGACCTGCTCGTAGGCGGAGAGCAACTGTTCGGTACTACCGAACGGGAACATGGCCGGAAGGGTGATGCCAACTCGCATGGAAGGTCCTTTCGTTGTGGCAGACGAAGCTACACGCGCGTACTGTGCATCACTGAACCGGCCGAGCCGACCGGCCAATTCAGAGGGGACCTTCATGCACGATGTCGATGCCATGCCGCGGCTCTTGGCCGAGTACCTCTCGCGCGCCGACGGTGCACGGTCTGCGTCGGTTGTCGCCTATGAGGCCATGATCGGTGGATACAGCCGATCGATGGCCCGCGCTGACGTGCAGTGGTCCGACGGAACGCGCGAAACCTTCGTGCTGCGGGGTGACCCGCCGCCTGGTAAAGCGATGATGGACACCGATCGGGACAACGAATGGGCGTTACTCCAGGCACTCAATGGTGCACAGGCAATCGCCATGCCGGCGGCCCGCTACTACGACGCCACGGGTGAGCATCTCGGCACGAAATGCATCGTGCTCGATTTCGTTGACGGGCGATCGCTACAGGCGCACCTCAACGAGGCAACTCCCGAGGCTGCGTATGATGCCCACCGCGACAACCTGGTCGACACGATGGCCGCTGTCCATTCGATCGACATCGATACGTTGCCGGCATCGGTGCCACGTCCGGTTGGCTGGGACTCGTATATCGGCTCCCTGATCGACCGCTTCCGCCAGGCCGACAGCGGGCACGTCGAGTCCTTGCCATTCCTGCGATACGTGGCGGCGTGGCTCGATGCACATCGGCCGCCACCACTGCCGTTGTGTCTGGTACACAGCGACTTCCAACCGGCCAACATCATGGTCGACGGATCCGGACGGCACTTGCTGGTCGACTGGGAACTGGCTCACATCGGTGACCCACGCGAAGACATCGGCTACTACAACGTCTACTCCTCGGCCTTGGGGCCCAACCTGTTGATGGCCGACCCGGAGGGCTTTCTGGCCCGGTACCGCAAACAGACCGGTCTGACCGAAGAGACGATCAACATGGCCACGCTCGTGTACTTCTCGTCCCTCGCGGCGATCACCGTGTACAGCCAGATCCTGCGAGGCGCAGCCGCGATGTACCAGGGGCTGAACGCCGGACTCATGACCACATACACCATCAACGCCCTCACGATCGGCCACCACAACTTTGTGTCCGGATGCACCCCACCGAACGCGGAGGCCAACTGATGCTGTCCCGACCGACGACCGACCAGATCATTCTCGACTGCCGCAGCGAGTTGTTGAACACCATCGATCCGGCTGTCGACGCGCCACAGGTCAAGGTCGCGATTCAGATGATGGAGAACGTGCTGCGAAACTGTGCAGAGCGGGCGGCCCACGAAATCGCCTGGATGCACGAGGAGATCGAGGCCATGGTTGCGTTCGCACGCACGGTGGCCGATTCGCCGGCTTCGACCGCTGCACTCGTCGCTGCGTTGGCCGCGCACGACAGCGGCCGTACAAGCAGCCTGCACCTCGCCGATGTCACCGCCAACTACGACCTCGCTGGTGAGTGCTTGTCGACAGCACTCGAGGCAGCGATGGCGGCCGGCGACGACGAACTGCATCGCGCCGGTCGTTCCATCCTCGAAGAGCGACTTGCCAATGAGAACCAGATCATGGGTGATTGGGGATTCGTGGGTAGGGCGTAGCGGCAAGACGTCGGTCGAATTCAGGCGGCTTCGGGGGAGGCGTCGCGCTGCTGACGGCCGTCGCGAAACATCCTGAACGCGAACTCCCATTGACGCTGTGCATCGTCGAAACGATCATCGACGCCACAAGCGGACAAGTTCGCGAAGTGCGTCGGCGGTGTCGTGTTCCCGGAGCCCAGCCTCGGCGCGCTCGAGCGCGTGCTCGAACGCGTCCTTCCAGGTTGCCGCTTCGGAAAACACGTCGTTGATCGTAGATGATGGCGCGTATCGTCGGGTCGTGCCCTCGTTGTCGACACTTCCGATCTTTCATGGCGGCATCGATCATCCTGCTGGTGATCCCCGGCCCCGCCGTTGTCTTCATCGTCGCACGGAGTGGCGCCCAAGGAACACGAGCAGGATTGGTGTCGGTGTTGGGTGTCCACGCCGCGTCCATCGTGCATGTTCTCGCAGCCGTGGCCGGCCTGTCGGCAGTGGTCGTGGCATCGTCGATCGCATTCACAGCCGTCAAAGTGGTCGGGGGCCTCTACCTCGTCTACTTGGGCGTGAAGTCCTTACTCGCGGCGCGGCACGCAACCGCTGTGGAGGCGCCGACTGTGCGACCTGAGAAGCGATTGTTCGCCGAGGCGTTCGTGATCAGCCTGCTGAACCCAAAGGTCGCCATCTTCTTCCTGGCGTTTCTGCCGCAGTTCGTCGAACGGGGGCACGGCGCGATCTGGTCGCAAACCCTGGTCCTTGGCGTGGTGTACATCATCCTCGGGCTGTGCTCCGACAGCATGTACGCGCTGATCGGAGCACGACTCGGAACCCGGTTCGGCGGCCACGCTGCGCGCCTGCGGTCGACTCGCTACGCAGAGGGAGGGATCCTCGTCGGGCTCGGCGTGTTCACCCTC
>JAYTZE010000856.1:0-2450 GCA_043742385.1 Ilumatobacteraceae bacterium | reverse complement strand
TCGGCGATGCCGTCACCGTGCAGGTCCTCGATGTCGACTTCGAGCGCGAGCGCATCAGCCTGTCGCTGAAGGCCACCCAGCAAGACCCGTGGCAAGAGTTCGCCAGCACCCACGAAGTCGGGCAACTGGTCTACGGCCGTGTCACCAAGCTCGTGCCGTTCGGCGGATTCGTGCAGGTCGGCGATGGCATCGAAGGTCTCGTGCACATCAGCGAGATGAGCACCCATCATGTCGAGGCTCCCGAGCAGGTCGTGACCCCCGGCGAAGAGTTGTGGGTCAAGATCATCGATCTCGACCTCGCCCGTCGCCGCATCAGCTTGTCGATCAAGCAGGCAGCTGAGGGCGGCGAACTGGCCGAGGAGTACCGTCAGCACTTCGAGATCGACGAGCACGGCAACTGGACCGCCGGCGGCGACGATGCCGAGCGCGAAGCCGCATGGGCCGAGTACTACGAGAACAACCCCGATGCAACGCCTGGTGAGGCCGAAGCAGCCGTCGAGGCCGCGTCAGCTGCAGCCGCGGCTGCCGCCGCCGAAGCCCCTGTAACTGCGGAGGTCGCCGAGGTCGCGGACGTCGACGAGGTAGCGATCGCTGAGGTTGCCGAGACTCCAGCGCAGGATGCTGAGCCGTCCGACGTCGAAGTGCTCGCCTCCGACGAGTCCTGAACCGTCACCGCGCCCTGGTGGATGTCGGGCGAATCGCCGGAGATGACGCGCACCTCATTGCCGAGGCATGTGCTGATGGTCCCTACCTCGAGATCGCCGTCTTCAACCTCAGCAGCGAAGTCGTGCTGAATCCCTGACTTCGCGCGCCGCTACAACAAGACCAGCGCTCCAACCAGGAGCGCGACCACCAGGGGGCGGTTCGATCTGGGCGATCTCGACCCCGCCACGCGTCAGCAGCCACGAAACGACCGAGTTGGAGTTCCACATATCGCCGGCGTCGAGCTCGTCTCGACCCCACACCGGCGAAGGCACCGAGGGCACGAGATCGAGCAACCGTTGCGCGCATGTCGGATCGACGCTGACTCTCACCGTGGAGGTGGCGGCTGCGCCGTCGGGGATGAGGCCATCGCGCCAGCGTCGGACCTCGTACCGAAACAGCTGGAGTCGCCCCGCCCACTTCATTCCGACGGACCCTTCGGCCACGACGCCTCTCTGGGCTCCGTGCGGATCCGGGGTGGGTGCCATCTCGATCACGAAGCGTCCTTCGGGAACGATGATCTCGAGAGCCGAGTGGTACAGGTCGCAAGCCCGGCGCCGATGGACCAACGCCGACATCGCCTCGAACACCTTGCCGCTCGCCCGTACGACGCGCTGGCCCGCACCGAGCGGGATCCACAACAGGTCTACAGCTGCGATCAGCCGACTCGAATCATGCTCTGCGTCACCCATAGCGAGATTGCTGTGCACGCTTATATCTAACCGTGGCGAACTTGTCGCAGATACGGCCAGAGGTCCCAGGCGCTCGGCCTGGTGCGGGTCAGGCCATACAGGGCGATGGTCTAGTCGACCGATCGACCCAATGCCAGGACGTACTGACTACGCGCGATGATGGCCGCATGGCGACTGGATATGGGGGCACATACCGCGGAATTGTGGTCGACGACGCCGACCCGTTGCAGCAATCGCGGCTCGGGGTCGTCGTGCCAGAGATATACGGCGACGCGTCGGTCTGGGCGACGGCGTTGCTGTTGGCAGGCTCTGCTGCGCCGCTACCGGCGATCGGTGAGCATGTGTTGGTTTCGTTCGAACGCGGTGACACGGACTATCCCATTTGGGAGCAGGATTCGGGTGGCCAAGAAAGCGACAGCCTGACCCGCGGGTACATCGGCAAATACCGCGGCGTCGTTGTCGGCAACGACGACCCGATGCAGGAAGGTCGACTCGAGGTCACCGTGCCCGAGGTCGACCCCTCGCCGGCATGGGCGGTGGCATCCGACGACGTGCGGTACATCGAGTCCCCCGAGATCGGCTCCGATGTCTGGATCGAGTACGAATACGGGGATCCGGCGTACCCGCGCTGGGTCGGTCTCGCCTGACCGCACACACGGCGGCCGCTCAACCGGCTGGCAATCGCGTCGCGATGACGTGTCCAGAATCGTCGCGAAACCGTGCATCGAAGGTGTAGGCCTCAGCCTCGAGCGGATTGCGGTGATAAGCCGTCGGTGCATCGATGTAGGTGGGAAGGGTGCCACCACCCTCGATGTAGCCCCGACCGTATTCGCAGGCGAAGGAGGACTCGCCCCCATAGCGACGCACCTGATCGACGTGAACGATCTCGTGGATGAGTTTGACGAGATCGACCGGATTCTTCTCGTCGAGATCGTCGCGCCAGTAGATCGTGTAGCCGAACGTCATGGCATAGATCGACCCTGTCTGGCGAAACTGATTCGACGGCAGGCGGCAACCAGTTCGTACCGTGATCTTTGCCAGATCGAGGTCGGGGAA
>JAYTZE010000855.1:0-1063 GCA_043742385.1 Ilumatobacteraceae bacterium | reverse complement strand
GAACGATGTTCTCGACATCGATGATCGCGTCGTCGACGATCACGCCCAGCGCGATCACCAGGCCAGCCAGCACCATCGTGTTGATTGACGCCCCTGTGTACTTGAGCACCAGCCCGGCCACCACCAGCGACAGCGGGATCGACAAGATGCTGATCAGCGCAACCCGCCACTCGAAAAGGAACAGCAGCAGGACGACCACGATCAGCGCAAAGCCGATCAGCATCGCGCTGCTGAGGTTGACCAGCGCGTCCTCGATGAAGGTTGCTGGGCGGAAGATGGTGGTGTCGATCTCGATCCCTGGCAGGCCGGCGCGCATCTGCTCAAGCGCGGCTTCGACGCCCCTCGTCACCTCCATCGTGTTGCCCCACGCGAGCTTCTCGACGATCAGCATCAGGCCGATGCCGTCGTTGATGATCGCGTCACCGTTCAGGTGTGGCTGGGTGTCGCGCACCACGGTGGCCACGTCGCCCAGCCGCACCAGCGGGTTGCCCGTGGACTTGTCGCCCTTGGACCTGTCGCTGTCCATGTTGATGGGCATCTTGGCCAGCTCTTCGGGTGTGAGGTTCGGCAGCTTGTGCCGCACGCCCAGACGCTGGTTCGGCGTGTCGATGTAGCCGCCGGTGCCGATCTCGTGGCCGGCGATGTTCTTCAGCATGCCGACGTCGAGCGCGTCCGAGGCAGCTTCCATCACGCCGTTGATCGACACCTTGTGCTCGCGCATCTTGTCGGCGTCGGCGTGCACCTGCAGCACGTTCCAGCGGTCGCCCCAGATCGCCACGTTGGCCACGCCTGGCACCATCATCAATCGTGGCCGCACTGTCCAGTAAGCGGTGAGCGCGGTATCGATCAGGTTCTGGGTCGACTTGTCTTTCACCGACAGGCCGATCTTCATCACTCGGCTCGTCGATGACAGCGGCTGGATCATGAACGGCGAGGTGGCCCAGCGCGGCAGTTGCGAGGTGATGCCGGTGACGCGCTCTTGCACGCGAAGGCGTGCGTCCATCAGGTTGGTGCCCGGCTTGAAGATCAGGATCACGTCGGACATGTCGTTGACCGACCGCGT
>JAYTZE010000854.1:0-4913 GCA_043742385.1 Ilumatobacteraceae bacterium | reverse complement strand
GATATTTTCCGGACAGGAAGCCTCGAGCTAAGCCATAAAAAGGGAGATTTGAAATCCCAAACTCTGCAACCGTTGACGCCATGCCACTTTCGTACGTTGTGCGATCTACTAGGTTGTATAAATCCTGCACGGCAATGTATGAAGGAAGATAGTTCTCTTCACTCACTTTCATCGCAAGGCGCAGACGCTCGGGTGAAAAATTAGAGGCAGCTATATAGAGCCACGAACGTCGTCTACCGGCTCGACACCCCAGCAGCACGAACGTTCCTCGCCCAGTTCGTGACGCTGCCCTGACAACACATGGGCACTCCATCTGTGTCCCCGCCCGACGTCAAATCTCTAGTGCGTCATGGGACATCGCCGACCGCTGCCTCTGCGCACGTACGAGTGCAGCCGCACGCCCAGGAGCGCCTACGCCATCGTGATGTTGACGAACCTTAGACAAGCGGCGAGCAGAGAGGCTCTCCCCGGTGAGCTAACTGGCCGCTGACCTGCTATTTCTTAGTGGCCTGGGCAGGTGAACATGCGACCTCCGGGGCCAGGCGGTATTCCGTTGAACTGCTGTCGCTGCTCGTGGATGCTCGTGGGTGAGATTGGCGTTGATGACACACCGTTGCCAGCGCCCGTGTGGACCGTACCCACGAGCGCCGACGAAGCAGACGACACCGACCCGCTCACTCGACAGAGGCGCGCAAGGGCTCGCCGATCACCGGTTGACGGAGCGACACAACGTCTGGGCGGGCGTAGTGACCGGTCGGGTCGAACATGCGGCGGCCGGCGGCGATGCGCGACAGATCCAGTTCGGCGGACACGACGCCTGCTTCGCCGATCAGTGGCCCGGCGATGAGCTCGCCGCCCGGAGCGACGATCGAGGTGTTGCCGCGCGACATGAAGTCGTCCTCGCCGCCGTACAGCTGATCAGCGTCCGACAGATCCCGTGGCACATCGCTGCCGCGCAAGAAGGCGGTCACGCCGACCACGAAGATCTGGCCCTCTTTGGCGATGTGTCGCAGGGTGGGCACCCATTCGTCGCTGTTGTCCCACGTCGGCGCCAACAGCACGTCGATCCCGCGCTCGTACATCGCCATCCGAGCGAGTGGCATGTAGTTCTCCCAGCAAATCAGCGAACCGACCTTGACGCCACCGACATCGATGACGGTCAGTAGGTGGTCGTTGGCGTTGGCCCAGACCAGCCGCTCGGCGCCGGTGGGCACCAGCTTGCGGTGGCGGCCGACGATCTCACCCGTGGGCCCGATGTAGACGACTGTGTTGTAGAGCGAGTCCGACCGAGATCGCTCGGTCACGCCAAGCGCAACCCACGCCCCAGCATCGCGTGCAGCATCACGCACTGGATCAAGATCCGAGCTCTCGACGCGCACAGAATTGGCGACCAACCGGGCGTACCAGTCGCCATCGCTCATCGGTGAGCGTCGCCACACCCAGTCCGGGTAGCCGGGCACGAACGACTCCGGAAACACGATCAGCTCGGCGGCCGCCGACGCGACGTGGCGTGCCGCCACCTCGACGGTGGCGCTGCGATCCAGGAACACAGGAGTAGCCTGCACTGCTGCCACCGTCAGGGTCCCGCTCACACCATCGAAGCTCATGCCGCACGATATTCGTCAGGCCCAATGCCCAACTAATACGGCCTGAACAGGTCGGCGTTCAACTCGCCCGACGTCGCCGTGTCGGGGTGGGCGGACCTCCGCCGTGGGCCGACCGGGTGGTCCGGAGGCCAACGCGAGATGCTGTCCACCTAGGTGCCTCCAACCTCCAGCGCATCACAGCCCGCGAGTAACTGACGGCGTAATCGACCGACGTCGAAGCCGGATGTGGAACTTCGGGTCGGCGAGGAGTCCTCGCGTGCCTGTACTTCGGGCCCAAAGTTCCGATCTAGGATCGCCATCTCAGTGATGTGGAGGCGAACGATGGACACGACTTCAGCTGGCGCGCTGGCAGGTATCGGGAACACTCCGCTCGTTGAGCTTGTCCGTGTGGTGCCCGAAGGTTCGGCGCGTGTCATGGTCAAGCTCGAGTTCGCCAATCCAACGGGCAGCATGAAAGACCGGATGGCCCGCACGGCGATCGAAGGTGCGATTCGCAACGGGCACCTTGGTCCCGGTGACACCGTCGTCGAATACACCGCAGGCACCACCGGCATCTCGCTGGCGTTCGTGTGCGCCGCACTGGGGTACCCGCTGCACATCGTGTTCTCCGACGCGTTCAGCGTCGAGAAGCGTCGCACGATGCGCGCCTTTGGCGCCACGGTCGAAGACGTTCCCAGCGACGGCGGTCGGATCAACGAGAAGCTGATCAAGAGCATGATCGCCCGAGCGGGCGAAGTGGCCGCCGAACCTGGACGGTGGTGGTGCGACCAGCTCAACAACCATGACGCGATCGCTGGTTATGTGCCACTCGGTGAGGAGATCTGGGTCCAGACCGCCGGGCGGATCGATGCGTTTGTCCACGCAGTTGGCACCGCTCACTCCATTCACGGTGTGGCCGGGGCGATACGCGCCCATGGAGCCGAACTGCATGTCACTGCGGTCGAGCCGGCAGAGTCCGCGGTTCTCTCCGGCGGTATGACCGGGTCGCACAAGATCGAGGGAATCGGCATTGGCTTCATCCCGCCGCTGTGGGAACCAGACCAGGTCGACGAAATCCAAACCGTTGCAACCGACGACGCGATCGCTATGGCCCGACGGCTCGCACGCGAAGAAGGACTGTTCGCTGGGGCTTCCTCCGGAGCGAACGTCGTGGCCGCGCTACGCGTCGCACAACGTCTCGGCCCCGAAGCCACCGTCGTCACGATCCTGTGCGACTCAGGACTGCGCTACCTATCCACGGATCTGTACAACCAGCCATGACAAACACGTCCGCCCCGATGACGTCCGACCACGTCGTGCCCGAAGCTGCCCGCGACGTACCAAATCGATCCACGCCACGATTCGGGGTGAGTGCATCCTCGGACTCCTCGGAGGTGACAGGGTCGTAGCTCGAAGGATCGGGATACTCCGCTTGGTTCCGTCGACGGCGCAACCGATCGATCGACTTCAGACCGGCCACGCCCGGGAACTGGGCGTTCATTACTTCGACGATGACGA
Source organism: Ilumatobacteraceae bacterium (assembly GCA_043742385.1). Lineage (GTDB taxonomy): Bacteria > Actinomycetota > Acidimicrobiia > Acidimicrobiales > Ilumatobacteraceae > JAENVT01. The sequence continues at coordinate 1,809 of JAYTZE010000854.1, read as the reverse complement.
TGTGGCCACCGGTTGTTGTCGCCGCCTACGACGCGGCTCGGAAGGCGGCGAGCGCGTTGCTCGCCCATCAAGGTTTACGCGAGTGCGAACGCTCCCTCCGGGTCGTTCGTCGTGGCGGTCCTGCCAGTGGCGACGTGACGGCGGGCTGACTCCACGAGACCTTCAACGGTCGCCGCGTCGGCCGGCACGCGCTGGAGTTGGCGCGCTTCGAGCAGGCGCTCGATGACCTCGCTTCCCTTGTTCCACCTCGGCATTCCGCTGAGGGTACCGGACCTCGAGAAGCGGTGAGGAGCGAACCTGCTGGGTGAAGCCATCACTTGCCTTGTCCCACGCGTCACGCGTTCGTAGCGTCACATTGACCTCCCGCCCGAGCCGCTGCTGCGCCCGCAGCGCGGCCTCGTTCCACCGGCGAGACCCCACACTTTGCCGGTTCAACGTATCTAAACCCCCCTATGTTTGTAGGCACTCGATTGCCTAAACCCCCTGCTTTTGCTGGCTAAGCTGACCGAATGCGAGATGATGAACTCCGGCGGGCACTGACGGATGCGAATCCTTGGTGGCGCGCCGCGGCCCGCGGGACCGATCCAGTTGCCTGGGTGGCTGGTCACCGGTTGTTGGCCGATCGTGCCCGTCATGACCTCGGCTACCGGGCGATCGTCCTGGCGGATGTCGCGTCGACGGCGCCCCTGGATGACCGGCTGGTGATCCTCACGGGACCGCGACGGGTCGGCAAGTCCGTTGCGTTGCTCGACGTCGCCGCGGCCCTGTGTGGGCGGGCCGATGTCGACCCCCGCCAAGTGGTCCATCTCCCGTGCGACGGATTCGCCTCCCGCGACCTACGACGCGCGTTGACACTGGGTCGCGAACTCACCCGCGTGGTCGACCAAACCTCGCCAGCCAGGCGGGTTTGGCTGCTTGACGAGGTGAGCGCGATCAGCGGCTGGACCGCGGTCCTGAAAGCCGCACGTGACGGCACTGCGTTCGGCGACGACACCGTCGTAGCGACAGGAAGCCGCTGGTCCGCCAGCGACGACGTGGAAGGCAACCTGCTCGCCGGCCGTGCCGGCCTGGCCGACTCGCGTCGAGTTCGCCACCTGTTGCCAATGACGTTCCGGGCATTCGCCGACGCCACCCGGCCCGGCTTGGTGTTGCCCGGCCCCGTGCATCCAGCACACCTCCAGGACACGTCCGTCGCGCACATCCTCGACGAGGTCCGGTTCGACCTCGATGCCTACGACCTCGCGTGGCAGGACTACCTGACCTGTGGTGGGTTTCCCCGAGCTGTTCACGAGCACACCAGGATCGGGGCCGTCAGCGATGGGTTCATGCGCGACATCGCCGCCTGGCTGCGCCGCGACATCGACCCCGACGCACCAGCGGAGTCCATCCCGCTACTCCTTGACGGACTCGCAACCAGGTCGTCCAGCCCAATGAGCCAGCGCAACACTGCCGCCGACCTCGGATACACCCCCGACACGTTGACGCTGCGCCTCGCTCGTCTGGTGCGGAGCTTTGCGGGGCTGTGGTGCCCCCAACGCGACGACCGCGGCCGGATCGTTCAGGGAAGCCAGGCGAAGCTCTATCTCAGCGACCCGATCCTCAACTGGCTGCCGAGCCGGGTCCACCCCGGGTGCGACGAACCAGACATGACCAAACTCACCGAAGCAACCATCGGCCTGCACCTCGCCCGCGCCATCGATCACATCGACGAAGGTCGCCTCATCGCCAACGACACCATCGGCTACGCCCGCACCGGCGCTGGCAACGAGGTCGACCTCCTACCCGTGCCCGTAACCGGCCCCGCGGGCC
>JAYTZE010000853.1:0-1065 GCA_043742385.1 Ilumatobacteraceae bacterium | reverse complement strand
AACAGCGGCGGTGGAGCCACCCTGGTCACCATCACAGGCCACGGCACCATCCGCATCACCGGCGTAGTAGTAGCCAACGTCACGATTGCAGACTTCATCGTGTAACCACATCGAGTTGTGGGGTGGAGCAGCTACAGCTCCACTCCACAACCCACCATCCAACGTCCGGAAGAAAGTGGGAGCCACACGGCGTGCCCGAGCCTCGTCCCAACGTGGCTTCCATCCGTCCCCCGGGCCGTTGAAAGGTGATGCCCTCTCCCCCGTACAGGGAGAGGGCATCATCGCGTTTTGCTCTCGACCTGTACTTGACGGTGAGAGCTGTGGCCGTTACTACGGCGTCGACTCAGAACGTGCTTGCAGGCGATATCCGACGCCGAGATCGGTGACGAGACGTGGGTTGCGCATGTCATCATCGAGTTTCTTGCGGATCTGACCGGCGTAGACACGCAGATACTGGGTCTCGGTTCCGTAGTTCGGCCCCCAGACCTCTTGGAGGATCGCGTGGTGAGTGAGCACGCGACCGGGATGGCGCGCCAGGAGCGCCAAGAACGCGAATTCCTTGGGCGTGAGATCGACGGCGCGGTCGCCGACCGTCACCGACCGGCGAGCAGGATCGATCCGCAGATCGCCAACCACCAACACCCCGTCATCAACAGCCGAACGGTTCACCGCCGACGAGCGCAGCACAGCCCGCAGGCGGGCCAGCAATTCTGGCGTCGAATAGGGCTTGGTGATGTAGTCGTTGGCTCCTTCGTCGAGGGCATCGACCTTTCGTTGGTCCAAGCCGTCGGCAGAGAGCACGATGATCGGCACAGTGCTGGAGGTGCGCACTTGACGGCACACCTCGACACCGTCGATATCGGGTAGGCGGAGATCGAGCACGATGGCATCGGGCGGGTCCGCAGCCACCATGGCGATGGCCGATTGTCCGTTCACAGCCTGACGCACCCGATATCCACGGGCCGTCAAAGCGCTGGTCAGAGCATGCAGAATTGCCGGTTCGTCGTCGACGACCAGAATGCATGGCTCCTCGGTCGATACCCCGTCAGTCACAACGTCGCATCC
>JAYTZE010000852.1:0-2457 GCA_043742385.1 Ilumatobacteraceae bacterium | reverse complement strand
GCTGTGGCGCGAGCTTCGCGACCGCTACGGCGACTACTTCGAAGGCGGCACCGGAGCGGATTCGATCAAGTCGCTGATCGACCGCATCGACTTCGACGTCGAAGAGGTCAAGTTGCGCAGCGCCATTGACCACAACGCCAGTGGCCGCAAGCCGCTATCGGCTCAGCGGCGTCAGAAGGCGATCAAGCGTTTGAAGATCGTTGCCTCGTTCAACCAGCGCGACGACCACGGTCGTCGTCTCAACGACCCGAAGGCAATGATCCTCGACGTCGTGCCCGTGATCCCGCCGGAACTGCGCCCGATGGTGCAGCTCGACGGTGGCCGCTTCGCCACCAGCGATCTCAACGACCTCTACCGGCGTGTGATCAACCGCAACAACCGCTTGAAGCGCCTGCTCGATCTCGGCGCACCCGAGATCATCGTCAACAACGAAAAGCGCATGCTGCAAGAAGCCGTCGACGCATTGTTCGACAATGGCCGTCGTGGCCGTCCGGTCACCGGTCCGGGTAACCGCCCTCTCAAGTCGCTGTCCGACATGTTGAAGGGCAAGCAGGGTCGCTTCCGCCAGAACCTGCTCGGCAAGCGCGTCGACTACTCCGGTCGTTCGGTCATCGTTGCCGGGCCGACCCTGAAGCTGCATCAGTGCGGTTTGCCGAAGCTCATGGCCCTCGAGCTGTTCAAGCCGTTCGTCATGAAGCGCCTCGTCGACCTCGAGTTGTCGCAGAACATCAAGTCGGCCAAGCGCATGGTCGAGCGTCGGCGCCCGCAGGTGTGGGACGTGCTCGAAGATGTCATCAAGGAGCACCCGGTGCTGCTGAACCGTGCACCAACGTTGCACCGTCTCGGCATCCAGGCCTTCGAGCCGGTGCTGGTCGAGGGCAAGGCCCTGCAGATCCACCCATTGGTCTGCACCGCCTTCAACGCCGACTTCGACGGTGACCAGATGGCCATCCACGTGCCGCTGTCGGCCGAGGCTCAGGCCGAGGCACGCGTCCTCATGCTCAGCGCCAACAACATCTTGTCGCCGGCGTCGGGCCGCCCCATCGTGACGCCGTCACAGGACCTCATCATCGGTGGCTACTACCTCAGCGAGATCATGGACGATTCGAAGGGCACGGGCCGCGTTTTCCGCCACACATGGGAAGTGCTGCGTGCTCTCGACGAGGGTTCGCTGAACCTGCACTCGCTCATCACGCTGCGTCGTCCATCGATTGGCGGCCGCCCGGCCGACACGTTCGAGACCACGGCCGGCCGGTTGCTGTTCGAAGAGGCACTACCCGCCGACTACACCCTTCGTTTCGGTCACATCGATCACCTGGTCAAGAAGAAGGAAATGGGTGTGATCGTCGAGCGTCTCAGCGATCACTATCCCAAGTCGGCGGTTGCCGCGGCGCTCGATGCGCTCAAGAACGTCTGCTATCGCTACGCCTCACAAAGTGGGCTGACCGTGTCGATTGACGACGTCAAGACGCCGAAGGCCAAGAAGGCCTTGCTCGACGAGTACGAGGCTCGCGCCGACAAGGTCGAGAACCAGTTCCGCCGCGGCATCATCACCGACGGCGAGCGCCGTCAGCAGGAAGTGCGCATCTGGACCGACGCCACCGCCGAGGTCCAAAAGGCGATGGAACTGGAGTTCAAGGCGCAGCGGTTCAACCCGATCGACATGATGGTCGGCTCGGGTGCCCGCGGCAACATGACCCAGATGCGTCAGATCGCCGGCATGCGCGGCCTGGTGGCCAACCCTCGTGGTGACATGATCCCGCGTCCGATCAAGAAGAACTTCCGTGAGGGCCTCGAAACCCTCGAGTACTTCATCGCTACGCCTGGTGCCCGGAAGGGTCTGGTCGACACGGCGCTTCGTACTGCCGACTCCGGGTACCTCACCCGTCGTTTGGTCGACGTTGCCCAGGAACTGATCGTGCGCGAGCCCGACTGCGGCAGCAGCCTCGGTCTGTGGCTCGAGCATGTAGCTCCCGACACGGCCAACAAGCGTGCCTACCTGGAGACCAAGCTGTTCGGTCGTGCACTGTCGCAAGACGTCACGCTCAGCGACGGATCCGTGATCGCCAGGAACACGATCATCGGCGATATCGAGATGGCCGCCCTTCGCGACGACCCCAAGGTCAACCGCGTTCGTATCCGTTCGGTGCTCACGTGTGATGCCGAGTTGGGCGTCTGCGCATTGTGCTACGGCCGTTCGCTGGCCACTGGTAAGTCGATCGAGCTCGGCGAGGCCGTCGGCGTCATTGCCGCCCAGTCGATCGGCGAGCCCGGTACTCAGCTGACCATGCGTACCTTCCACACCGGTGGTGTGGCCGGTAAGGACATCGCCGGCGGTCTGCCTCGCGTCGTCGAACTCTTCGAGGCACGTACGCCTCGCGGCTCGGCCCGTCTGGCACGTGCCAGCGGTGTCGTGCGCATCGGCGACGACGAGGGCAAGGGCATCCCGGTCACCGT
>JAYTZE010000851.1:0-1066 GCA_043742385.1 Ilumatobacteraceae bacterium | reverse complement strand
TTCATCCAGAAGGTGCACGCCAGCCGCTGGAGCAAGCCGCGCATGGTCATCTGCGTGCCGTCGGGCATCACCGGCGTCGAGCAACGCGCCGTGCAAGACGCTGCCGAGTATGCCGGGGCACGCAAGCCGGTACACATCATCGAGGAGCCTATGGCTGCTGCGATCGGCGCAGACATGCCGGTGCACGAGCCCAGCGGCAACATGATCGTCGACATTGGCGGCGGCACCACTGAGGTGGCCGTGATCTCGCTCGGCGGAATCGTCACCGCTCAGTCGGTGCGTGTTGCAGGCGACGAACTCGACGATGCAATCATGCAGTACGTCAAAAAGGAATTCTCACTGGCCATAGGCGATCGAACCGCCGAGGAGATCAAGATCCACATGGGTTCGGCGTGGCCGCTCGACGAGGAGCTGACCGCCGACATCCGCGGTCGCGATCTGATCAGCGGCCTACCGCGCACCGTGCCGTTGACCACCGAGCAGGTCCGCGAAGCGCTGGCCGAGCCGCTGTCGGCCATCGTCGATGCAGTCAAAACCACGCTCGACAAGACACCGCCCGAGCTCGCCGCCGACATCATGGAACAAGGCATCATGGTCACCGGCGGAGGCGCACTGCTGGCCGGGATCAACCGACGTCTCAATCACGAGACGGGCATGCCGATCAAGATCGCCCACGACCCGCTGTACAGCGTCGTGATCGGCTCTGGGCGCGCACTCGAGAACATCGACGCGATGCGCGGGTTGATGTCACTCGGCGGCGACGACTAGACGACTCTGGTCACTCGTGCTTTCTTCGTTGAGCCGCCGCCGCGTCGTTGTGCTGCTCATTTTGACGTCACTGTTGTTGATCACCCTCGATCGGCGCGGCAACAACGTTGTCATCGACAAGGCCCGGCAGGCGTTCGCGGTGATCATCAGACCGTTCGACGTTGCTGCCGATGCCGTCGCGACACCGGTCGCCAATGCGTGGTACGGCATCACCAACTACGACGATCTCGCGGCCGAGAACGAAGCGCTGCTGGATCAGGTCGAGCACCAAAAGGGTGCCGAGATCGAAGCGCAGACC
>JAYTZE010000850.1:0-1066 GCA_043742385.1 Ilumatobacteraceae bacterium | reverse complement strand
TCGCCGCGCATCGGGGTCACGAGCCCGACAATCGCCTTCAGCAGCGTCGACTTTCCGGCACCGTTCGCGCCGATGATCGAGACCGTCTCGGCTTCGGCGATGCTCAGCGCAATGCCGAACAGGGCCTGGAAATCGCCGTACCCGGCATCGAGTCCATCGATGCGCAACAGGTCGCTCATGTCGCCCCCGGTGCGCCATCGCCGGCCAGATCTTCGCCGAGATACACGGCCCGAACTTCGTTCGACGACATCACCTCGTGAGGATCACCCTCGATCAACTTCTTGCCGGTGTCGACTGCGACCATGCGATCGACGACCCGCAGCAGGGCATGCACGATGTGCTCGATCCACACGATCGACACGCCCCCCTCGCGGATCTGCTTGATCGTCTCGACAAGCTCGAGCACTTCGCCCTCGGTCAGACCGCCGGCGATCTCGTCGAGCAGCAGCAGCGTCGGCTGCGTTGCCAGCGCCCTGGCCAGTTCGAGACGCTTGCGATCCAGCAGTGTCAGCCCACCGGCTACGAGGTTCGCCTTGTCGAGCATGCCGGCACGTTCGAGCGCGACGAATGCGGCCTCGTCGTTGGCTGTCGCGCCCTTTGCCTGACTTCCGAACGTGCTGCCGACGAGCACGTTCTCGAACACTGTCAGCCCTTCGAACGGACGCGGAATCTGCGCAGTTCGACCGATACCGCGATGGCAGCGGACGTGCGCCGGCAACTTGGTGATGTCTTCACCGGCCAGCGAGATCGTTCCGCTGTCAGGGCGCAAGTCGCCGGCGATCAGGTTGAGCAATGTGGTCTTGCCCGCGCCATTGGGCCCGACGATGCCGAGGGCCTCGCCCTCGGCAACGTCGAACGTAAAGTGATCGACCACCCGCAGCGCGCCGAAGCGCTTGCAGACATCGCCAACTTGCAGCAGTGCCGTCATACCGACAGGGCGACGGGATTCAGCCGAGCGGCTTCAGGGTGCCATTGACCGGAATTTCGGGCGACAGCGAGTTGTTGGTGACGACCAGGTCGAATGGGAACTCGCCGCCATCGGTCTTCTGCCACTGCCCGCCGACCA
>JAYTZE010000849.1:0-2461 GCA_043742385.1 Ilumatobacteraceae bacterium | reverse complement strand
AAAGTCATCACCAGCATGCCGCTGTAGAGAGCGAATACGCCCACTTTGGCCCAGCTCGAAGCGGTCTTCTTCTCACTCATCTGCGACAAGATCGCGCGCACCGCCAAGGCGATGCCGGCGATCGCTGCGAGGACAGCGACGACGGGACGAAGACTCGACGAGGTCCATGTGAGAATGGCCAAGCCCTGACGCCGATCGAACGGGATCGGCAAGAGACACGCCAGCGCCACGCACGCGACTCCCAAGCCGAGGCGCTGGGCTGCTTCTCGAGGAAGCGCTGCGGCGCCGGCGGTCCTGCCGTGCCCCTTCCACCGGGTGACTGCGGTACCAACGATGGCCAGAACTGCTCCTGCACCGGCGATGACGCCGAACAGGGCGTTCTGTGCGACACCCTCGGTCCACAGCAGACCACAGAATCCGACTGCCGAGCCGATGACGCCCACAGCGGACAGACCGAACCCGGCCAGGTTCAATGTCGCGCGGCGAATGAACGACTGCTCGAGCAGGCCATAGATGAATGCGGCGCTGCCCGCGAGGACGAGACCGAGAAAGAGATTGTCACGGATGCCAAATTCGGTGAACTTCCACTCGTGGGCGATCCAGTCCTTGAAGAACTTGGCGCCTTTCTGTTCCGTGATCTGATCGACTTGCACCTTGCCGACAAGGCGTTTCGAGATCACCAGCATGACGCCGCGCAGCGTGAAGAACGAGGCGAGCGTGACGATGAAGCTGGGTAACCCGGTCTTGTTGACCATGTAACCGTTGAACCAACCAACCGCCGCGGCGGCCAGGAAGGCAGAGCCGATGGCCCAACCGATGTTGACGCCGTCGCCCATGAAGTAGCGCGAGAAGAGACCGATCTGGATGGCAGTTGCGCCTGTCATGACACCGGACGACAGGTCGAACTCGCCACCGATCATCAACAGCGCCACGGCCGTGGCCATGATGCCGGTCGGTGCCGCGACGTCGAGCCAGTTGAGGGTGGTGTCGGCTTCGCCAAACGTGCGGCCATTGCCCCAGAAGAACGCCCAGACGATGACGGCGCCGATCAGGGCGCCGATCTCTGGCGAGATGAGCCACCGGCGCATCGGGCCGCGGTGAGAGATTCGTTCGTCGAGTGGAACCGGCGGCGGTTCTGAAACCGGCTCCTCACCAACCTGTACGTCTGTCGCTGTCATGGGTCCCCCGTGTCCCTCAAGAGTTGCGTACTCGCAAAGCTATGTGAAAGTAGAGACACCGACCGAAGTAGACGCGTGTCACTCCGGTCGGCGTGAGGTGTGGCGGACGCCCTTCGGCGCCCGCCACCTCGATTCTCTTTGGAACTTAACGGGTTCCAGCGTCAACAAGCGCCGAGACGGCCTCGGCGTTGTCCTGAGTGACGAAGCCAGGACCGGTGTTGATCGGCAGGCCGCCACCCAGGGTGTTCTGGTTGGTGGCGTTGAGGTACAACGCGACAACCGAGATGTAACCCTGCAGGTACTGCTGCTGATCGATGGTGAACAGCACGTCGCCGGCGGCGATGTCGGCGAGCAGGTCGGGCGACAGGTCGACGCCACCAACGGTGATGGTGCGGCCCAGTTCCTTCACAGCTGCTGCTGCATCGTGAGCGATGACGGGACCGGTACCGAACACTGCGTCGACATCCGGGTTGGCGTCGAGTGCTGCCTTCATGTCGGCCTGCTGCTTGGTGGAGGCATCACCAGACGTGGTGATCGGATCAAGGAATGTGCCCGTGAAGGTGCTCTTCGCACCTTCGCAGCGCGCGTCGAGACCGGTGTTGGTCTGCTCCTGCTTTGCGCACAGCAGCACCTTGGCGCCGGCTTCGTTGAACTTCTCACCAGCGCCTGCTCCGGCCGTGAACTCGTCCTGGCCGATGTGTGTGAACGCACCGAACTCCTTGTACAGGTCGGAACCCGAGTTGGTCGTGACCAGCGGGATGCCGGCATCGACGGCAGCCGCGACTGCGTCACGAACTGCATCGGGGTCGGCGAGCGACACGGCAAGACCGTCTACGCCGTCGGCGACTGCTTGGTTGATCATTGCAGCCTGGTCGGTACCCGTGTTGTTCGAGCCCTGGTACTTGACCGTGATGCCCAAGGCATCGCCGGCGGCCTCGGCACCCTTCTGGAACACTGACCAGAACACGCCACCGTCACCGTGTGTGATGACAGCGATCGTGATGTCCTCGCCGGCCGTGACTTCAACGGTGTCAGCGGGCGCATCGGTGCCTGCAGGTGCGTCGGTGCCTGCTGGTGCGTCGGTTGCGGCCGGTGTTGTGGCTTCGGCTTCGGTACCGCCGGGAGCGGCCGAGGTGGTGGTGTCGTCTTCGTCACCGCACGCGGTCGCCAACAAGGCGAACGCAGCAAGTGTTGCGAAGACGTAGCGGGTCTTCTTCATGTGTTCTCTTTCCCCCTCTAGGAGTGATGGTTTGCACCGGCAAGAGCCGGCCTTTCCACTGCCT
>JAYTZE010000848.1:0-4936 GCA_043742385.1 Ilumatobacteraceae bacterium | reverse complement strand
TCAGGGCCGTCATGATCTTGAGGATGTGCGGCACCTGCGTCGTTGAGTACAGGGTCATGTCGCCGCCGTACGGCTGCGGAACTGCTGCGACCGCGCGTGGTTCCATGGCCATCGGGATCAGGCGCTGCTGTACGTACTGTTCATTGACGGTGTAGGCCGCGGCGGCGAAGGCCTCGTCGATCTGGCCCTCGTGACCCTCGACTTTCAGGTCCCACGTATAGCTCTTGTTGGTGCCGAGTTCTTCGTGGATGACGACGCGGTCGCTGAGCGCATCGTTGAGGTCGATCACCGGAGAGAGTGGCTCGTAGGTGACGTCGATGGCGTCGATCGCATCGCGCGCAGCGGCATCACTGGTGGCCAAGACGCAGGCAACGCCGTCGCCCGCGTAGGCAGCCTTGCTGACGGCGATCGGATAGTGCGCCGGGTTCTTCATGTCGGCGGTCACCGGCCAGGCGCACGGCATGGGAGCAGCCCACAGCGAAGCAAGATCGGCACCGGTGTAGGCGGCTACCACGCCAGGCATTCCGGCTGCGGCGGACACGTCGATCGCAATGATGCGGGCGTGCGCGTACGGACTGCGCAACACGGCGAGGTGCAACGCGCCGGGGATGGCGAGGTCGTTGGTGAACTTGGCCTCGCCGGTGAGCAAGGCTGGATCTTCGCGGCGGAGCAGCCGCTGGCCCAGGACGGACGTGGGCCGAACTTCGGTGACGGTCATGACCACTCCTTCGGAGTCGGTGTCAGTTACCTGCGGCGCAGGCGAGCACGGCCTGCACGATGTTGTGATAGCCCGTGCAGCGGCACAGGTTGCCTTCGAGACCGATACGCACCTCTTGCTCGGTCGGGTTCGGGTTCTCCTTCAACAGGCTCGTCGCTGCCATCACCATGCCCGGCGTGCAGTAGCCACACTGCAGGCCGTGGTTCTCCATGAAGGCCTTCTGCATCGGGTGCATCTCGCCATTCTGGGCGAGCCCCTCGATGGTCAAGATGTCGGCTCCGTCGGCCTGGACAGCCAGCACGGTGCAGCTCTTCACAGCCTCGCCGTTGAGGTGCAAGCTGCATGCGCCGCACGACGATGTATCGCAGCCGACGTTGGTGCCGGTGAGGCCGAGGGCTTCGCGTACGTAGTGAACGAGCAACGTGCGCGGTTCCACATCGCTCTCGTGAGCCGTGCCGTTGACGGTGACGTGAATCTGCACGTGTGATCCCCCCTCGGAGTCCGCGGGCCCCCATGGCGCGCGGCCCCATCATGCCTCATCACGCGGTGCCCGTCCACATGGAGCCATGTTCTAGGTTCGGGGTGATGAACGGCCATCACGATCACGAGGCATGGCTTGCGTCGTCGCAGCTGACTCGGTCGTTGTGGTGGGTGATCGGCGTCTGGGCACTGGCCACAACCGTCGGGATACTGGCACTGTGGCCGTCGGGCGGCCACCAAGGCACAGGATCTGTCGGGCGGAGCCGAGCGCGTCGAAGCCACAGTGCGCGGCGCGGTTGTGCAGCCCTGCACCGGAACCGAGCAGTCGCAAGGTATTTCGTGCAGGGAGGTCACATTCGACGTCACGTCGGCTCCATCCTCGGTACGACTGCAGTCCTCGAGTTCGGTGTCAGCCAGTCGTCGGCCAAGGTGCCTGACGTCGGTGACGACGTCTAGCTGGACGTGATGAGCGACGGCAGTGGTGGTGTCTTCTATTCCTTCGTTGACTACCGACGTGGCGGGTCGATGCTGGTTCTCGTCGTCGTATTCGTGGCAGCGGTACGGTTGCTCGGGAGGTGGCGTGGGCTCGGCGCGCTCGTCGGTCTCGCCATCAGCCTGGTCGTCTTGGTCTCGTTTGTGTTGCCTGCGCTGCTCGACGGGTCCAACCCGGTGTTGGTTGCAGTCGTCGGTGCCTCAGTCATTGCGTTCGTGTCGCTCTACCTCGCACATGGCGTCGGGCCGGCCACCAATGTTGCCTTGCTGTCGACATTGGTGTGCCTGGCGCTGACCGGGTTGTTGGCGTGGGTGTTCGTGCGCGTCACAACACTGACCGGCCGCAGTGACGAGAGTTCGCTGTTCATGGAGTCGCTCGGCGTGGGTATCGACCCTCGCGGGCTGCTGCTGGCGGGCGTCGTGATCGGCTCGCTCGGAGTTGTACCGAGCGGCTGTTGCCATCGGTCGTGATCACATCTCGTCGACTGTCAACACCTTGGTGCTTGCCTACGCCGGCGCAGCGCTTCCATTGCTACTGCTGTTCACTGAGGTCGGAAACTCGATCGCCGACGTTGCAACTCGCGAGCAGGTTGCGGTGGAGATTGTGCGCACCTTGGTCGGCTCGATCGGCCTGGTGGCCTCAGTGCCCATCTCGACGGCGCTGGCGGCAATTGTGCTCACGCGAGAGGGCGATGGTGATGCGGCATACGCCGTGGCAGAGTGATCCCGAACACCACGGCGAACACCAACGCAGAAAGCAGGCCGATCGTGGCCCCAGGGGGAGCGTTGAGGTGGTAGCTGACGAATAGCCCGATCACGCCCTCGCTCACGCCGAACACGACGCCGAGCGCCGTCATCTGCCACAGCGTTCGCGCCAGCTGGCGGGCGGTGGCCGCCGGTGTGACCAGCATGGTTACCGACATGATCGTGCCAACGGCGCGGAGGCTGATGACCACCACGACCGCCAACAGCACCACCACCACACCTTGCACCAGTTCCACCCGCACCCCCACCTGTTCGGCCTGCACGTGGTCGAAGGTCGCGAGGCGAAGTTCCCCGAACAGCAGCGTGACGGTGATCAGTGCCAGTCCGCCGAGCACGAGGTTGAGCCAGACGTCGCTCCACTGCACGGTGAGTACCCTCCCGAAGAGGAAATGGGTCAGCTCGACCCCGGTGTCGAGGCGGCCGATCACGACGACTCCGAGGGCGAAAAATGCCGTGCCCAGCACGGTGATGATGGTCTCGTAGCCCAGCCGTCGGCTCGCTGCGAACACCACGAGCAGCGCCGCGATCACCAGTCCGGCGCCGAGCGCGCCGATCAGTACATTGAAACCTGCTGCGTACGCCACCCCGACGCCGGCCAAGGTGCCGTGCGACATGGCGTCACCGAGGTTGGCCATTCGCCGTAAAACGACCCAGGTCCCGACCACCGGTGCAACGACTCCGATGATCAGGGTGGCGACGAGAGCCCGCTGCATGAAGCCCGTGGAGAATGGGTCAAGGAGCCAGTGCATGTCCAGCAGTTCCAAATGTGGCATCGAGTATGTCGACGCCGAGCACGTGCTCGGGCGGGCCGTCGCCGCGCACTGTGCCGTTGACGGCGATGCACCGAGCGAACTGGCGTCGGGCCAGCGCCAGGTCGTGGGTCGCGACCAAGATGGTGGTGCCTTCGGCGGCCAGCGACGCAAACACGTCGAACAGTTCGGTCGTGGTGGGCTGGTCGACGCCGCTCAGTGCCTCGTCGAGCAGCACGACGGACGCCTGCTGGGCGAGGGCGCGGGCCAGGTAGGCACGCTGCAACTGCCCGCCCGACAGTTCGTTGAGTGACCGTGCTTCGAAACCGCCGAGACCAACTTTGGTGAGCGCATCGGCGGAAACAGACCTGTCATTCGCAGTGGGTCGCGAGTACCAGTGCCGAAACCGTCGTCGGCCGGCCATCACGAGCTCACCGACCGAGATTGGAAAGGTGAGGTCGGCCTCGTCGCGCTGTGGGATGTATGCGATGTCCATGCGATCGGTGCGGTGATGGCAGTGGACCCCGTTGACGTCGACGTTGCCAGTGTGGTTGACGAGACCGCAAATAGCTTTGAACATGGTGCTCTTGCCGGCCCCGTTCGGACCGATCACTGCGATCAGTTCGCCGCGTTGCACACGGAACGACACGTCGAACAGCACGCGCGTCGAGCCGTACTGCACGCCGACGCTGTCGACTTCGAGAATCGGCGTCGTGGCACTCACGAGCAGCCGAGGCCCGATCGTAGTTCCGCGAGATTTGCGTTCATGACGGAAATGTACGTTGCGCCGGCGGCGAGCTGATCGCTCGAGAGAGATTCAACGGGATCCAGTACCGCTGTCGTCGCACCGACCTCGTCGGCGACGGTCTCGGCAAGGTCGGCGGGAAGGGTCTCTTCGAAGAAGATCGTGCTGACGTTGTTCTCCTTGGCTGCCTGCGCCACGGCCTCTAGGGTCTTGGCCGATGGTTCCTCGGTGGGGGAGATCCCGGAGATGGGAATCTGGGTCAGCCCGTAGGCGCGAGCCAGGTATTCGAAGGCGCGATGGCTGGTGACGATGACGTGCGACCTGCAATCAGCCAGCCCAGTGCGGAACGACTCGTCGAGCACGCCGAGCTCGTCGATGTACCCGCTTGCGTCGGTGCCAAGCGCCTGGGCGACGACATTGCTCATGATGATCATGTTCCGCGGGTCGAGCCACACGTGCGGATCCTGGCCGCTGGACAGAACCTCTCCCTCGGTCTCGCCGTCGGTGCCTTGCAGCGAGTCGGTGACAGGGAGGAGATCGATCGACTGCAGCAGATCGATCTTGCGCACCGAGTTCGGTAGGGCGTCGATCGCTTTCTCGACGTTGGGTTGGAAACCACCGCCGAGATACAAGACGATCTGTGCTGATTGCAGATCCCCCATCTGTCGTGCGGATGGTTCGTAGTCGTGTGCTTCCTCGCCGGGCGGCACCAGTGCGACGACGTCGATACCGTCGCCGCCAACGGAGCGCAGGAGCTCCTCGATCGGAGAGAAGGCGGCGGCCACGACTTGCTTTCCGGACGGCTCGTCCTTCGCATCGGCCGCACATCCGCTGATCATTGCGATGGCTGCCGACGTGACGATGAGTCGAGTGGTCGTGAGCACGAGCAGAGCATATCAATAATGAGATCGATTCTCAATATCAAATTGAAATCGATCGGTAGGGTGTTCCCGTGAAAGGCACATCGACCGACGGCGTCACGACTCT
>JAYTZE010000847.1:0-9810 GCA_043742385.1 Ilumatobacteraceae bacterium | reverse complement strand
ATTCTCATCCGACCACACCTCATCAGCCCGGTCAACGCGTGATTCTCCACGTCGATATGGATGCGTTCTACGTCAGCGTCGAGCTTCGTCGCCGACCTGATCTCGTCGGCAAGCCGGTCGTCGTCGGCGGCACCGGTCCACGCGGTGTGATCGCCGCGGCATCGTACGAAGCGCGCCGGTACGGAGTGCGCTCGGCGTTGCCGAGCGGTGCGGCAAAGCGTCTATGTCCAGACGCCGTGTTCCTGCCCGGTGATCACGCTCTGTACGCGTCGGTCAGTTCTGACGTGCACAGCATCTTTACCTCCATCACGCCGCTGATCGAACCACTCTCACTCGACGAGGCCTTCCTCGACGTTTCCGGCGGGCTGCGCCTGCATGGGCCCGGGGCGGTCATCGCGGAGACAATCCGCGACAGGGTGTGGGACGAGTTGCAGCTGCGCTGTTCGGTCGGTGTAGCTCCCAACAAGTTTCTCGCCAAGCTGGCCTCCGTTGCGGCGAAGCCGATTGCCGCGCCCGACGGGGTGCGCGAGGGCAAGGGTGTCGTCGAGGTGTTGCCGGGGCAAGAGCTCAGGTTCCTGCACCCGCTTCCCGTGCAGGCCCTGTGGGGTGTTGGTCCGGCGACGTTGCAGCGTCTGCAGCGCCTCGGCGTGCACACCGTCGCCGATCTCGCCGATCTCGACGAGACGGCGTTGGTGGCCTGCCTCGGCACTGCGCACGGGCAACACCTCTATCGCCTGGCGTGGGGCGTCGACGATCGACCTGTCGAGGTGGATCGGGAGATGAAGTCCATCGGCCACGAAGAGACGTTCGCCTCCGACTTGCACACCCACGCAGAGTTGGCTCGTGAGCTGGTGCGGCTCTCCGATGCGGTCGCGGCACGGTTGCGTGCGCACGGTGGTGCAGCGCGCACGTTGACGTTGAAGGTGCGGTTCGTCGGCTTCGAGACCATCACCAGATCGACCACGGTCCCCGGAGGAGTTTCCACCGCGCACGCGATCGTTGCCGCCGTGGAGCCGCTGCTACATGCCATTGATGCATCGCCAGGCGTGCGTTTGCTCGGAGTCAGTTCCAGCAACTTCACGTCCGGTTCGCAGCAACTGAGCCTCGACGACCTGCTCGAAGAGCGGCTCGACGACGAGCACCACTGGCTTGTGGCCGAGGAGACCGTCGACGCGATTCGCAAGCGGTTCGGCACCACTGCGATTGGTCCCGCGAGCGCCGTGAGTGACCGTGGGCTCCGAATCGTGCGGCGAGGTGCCCAGCAGTGGGGGCCCGACGAGCCACTGAACCAATAAATCGTTCGCGTCCTGCGTTGTCTCCGGCGCGGAATCGTGGAAAGATGTCGTAAGGCAATCGGTCAGGAGTTCGCCATGCCGCTCTCAGAGGATGAACAACGCATTCTGCGCCAGATCGAAGAGCAGCTCCAGCGCGACCCGAGTTTTGGTCGCGACATCAAACCGCGCCATGTCGGATCCCGTCGGGCTGTGATCGTCAGCTCGGTCTCGACAGTGCTGTGTTTGGTGTTGACCGTTGTACTGCTCGGCGTCAGCCCATACCTGTCGTTCGTCGCGTTCATTGCCGCGATTGCGGCGTTGGTCATCGCCGAGCGCCATGTTGCGGCAATCGGCGAGGCTGGACTGAATCACCTCAGCGACAGCGTGCGCAGTCGTCTCGGCGGTTCGGCCGGCAGTCGCGGTGAATGAGGTCTGCGTACCGGCCTAGCCGGTGATGCGTCCCCAGGCCGATCGCGGATCGAGGTGATCCAGCAGTCTGGTGGTCAGACTCATGCGTGCCCGGCAGGCGGCGTCGACTTCGCTGCGCAACAGCTCGCTGCGGTCGGCTGCAGTCGCATCGACGCCACGAGGCGAATACACGGCTCGCGTCACGAGCCGGGCGATCTCGACTGTCTCGGCCCTGCCGACGTCGACTGAGCGGGCGTACTCGAGGGGCGTCGCGCCGGAGACGCGTGGGGCGCCGGCCATGCCGAGCGATCGCACCGTTGCAGCCCAGGCCGAGGTGACTCGTTCCGCTGGATCTCGACCACGGTGGCGCGACCATCGGTTGAGGACGCGAGGCATGGCGACGACCCACGCCAAGACTGCCAGAACGATTGCGACCAGGATCCAGCCGCCGGCCGATCCTCCGCCGGAATTGTTCGTGAGTGCCGGGTCGCGCGGAGTGGTGGGCCCCGTCGGGCCTTCGTTCTCCGGTCGATCGCGTGGCGCAGAGGCAGGTGTGAACGATGGTGTCGGGGCCTCGGCGGTATTCCCGCCGGGAGTGCCGTTGCCCTCCTCCTGCGCCGCCGCTGCGCCAGTGTGTTGCTCGGCGCCAGGGGCACCGCGACCGGGTGTGGGATCGAACAGCACCCAGCCGTAGCCGTCGAACCACACTTCGGCCCAGGCGTGGGCGTGACGGCCGGCGACGTGGTACAGACCATCGGCGCCAAGCCGCCCCTGCGTGAAACCAACCATCACTCGCGCCGGCAGGCCCACGGCCCGCGCCATCGCCGCGAATGTTCCGGAGAACTGCTCGCAGTAGCCTTTCCTGATGCTCAAGAAGTTGAGCATCGCGTCGTTGCCGTGGCCGCGCTGAACCGTCGTCGAATACTCGAATTGCGTGCGGAACCAGTCCTGCAGCGACCTGGCCTGATCGTATGCCGTTGGCGCTTGCGCCGTGACCTGTTGCGCAAGATCACTCACCTCGTCGGGAAGACTGCGCGGCAGGTCGTAGTAGGCCGGGTCGGGGGCGCTCTCGACGGTGGCGCGACGAAGTTCGTCGGCTGATGGGTCGTAGTTGGCCGACGTGACCTGGTATCGGTATCCGGGTTGCAGGCCGCCGTCGACGTACAAAGCGCCCGCTTCGTCAGCCCACGACAGCGCAGGCCCCTGCCATGCGACTGACGTTGCCGTGCGAGCTGCCGGAGCCAACTGGCCGCCGAGCTTCTTGATCGTGATCTGTTGTAGCAGGAGCTCTGCATTGGGCAGTGGCTGCGCAAGGGTTGCGTCTGCCGCGCGGAGGCTCTCTGGCAGCGTTGTCCAACGTGTGCCGTCGAACTCGCCGAGTGCAGAAAGCCCGAGATACCTCGGACTTTCCGTCGCGACTGTGAACAATTCGACGTTGCCCCGGTTGACCAGTCTCGAGCGGATGTCGACCAGCGGGCTGACCACTTCGGTGATGTCTCCCTCGCGGTTTCGCGTGTCGAGTAGCGCCTTGTCGCCAGCGCCCGGCAGCTGCGGCGCGACCGCCGCTGCGCCGGTCGTCGCGAACAGCGCAACAGCGACCGCCGCCGGCAGGGCCGACCAGAGTGACTGGCGACGCTTGCCCATCCACGCCGAGTCGTCGCGGGCGTGAGCTATGCGTAGGGCGGCGATGGTGAGGATTGCTGCGCCAATCCAGAGCGCTGCAACAGACACCCGGTTGCGATCGACACCGAGTGCAGAAGTGAAAATGAATACCACGCCGGCTGGGACGACGGCTTCGGCCCTGCCGAAGGCGCGAAACGCAAACGAATCGGCCAGCCAGGCACACAGCGCCAGAGCAGTCGTTGCCGCGATCGCGAAGCTTCCTTCGCTCGGTACCGGCGACACAGCGCGCGGGAACTGCTGCCACACGAGTCGCATGCTGATACGGAACTGCTCGATGGTCTCGCCCGTCGGCAGGCCGAACCGAGTCGAATCGCGGAAATAGATCAGGCTGAGCAGAGTTACCATGGCCACCAGACCAGCCGGCAGGGCCAGCCAAGCTGTGACCCTGAGCATTCGTAACACACACATCACCGCGTGAACGCCAACGCACACGACCAGCATTGGGCGCAGGTAGGCCCAGTCGGGAAATACGCGACAGAGGCTGACGGCAGTGACGATGGTCAGCAGCGTGAGCGCGATGGTGGCCGGAACGTGCGCGTAGATCGCTTGAGCGCTGTCGGCGCTCTGCCTCCTCGGTGCAACAACTACAGCGGTCACGACATCACCGCCTGGCCCGACCCGACGATCAACATCGTCCACGATGCGATCATCGACTCGGTCGATGTGGCATCGACGACGAACCGACTGCTGGCGTTGTAGTGCGTCGCGCACACCACGACCAATGTCTCGTCCTGGCTCGTTGCAGCACGTAGTTGCGCGGCCGCGACACTGGTCGATTCGCCGGTGACGATCACCATGAGGCCCATGCCTTCAGACATGCCGTTGTTCATCGATGCCATCTCGGGCACTTCGATGGACGGCTCAACGGTTGCCAGCCAACGGAGCGTGTTGGCAGCGACATCGGGTCCGCGAAGGTCGACCTCGTGCGTGGCGAAGCGCGTATTGACGCCCGTGTGGGCGGCGCTGGCCGTGATACTGGCGGCAGCGATCACGGCCTGTTCGAACGAGCCGGCGGCGTATTCCGAGGCGGTCGTATCGAGTATGACCGTACATCGCCGAATGCCCTCGAGCGCTGTCTCGCGGACAATCAATGCAGTGGACCGCGCCGATGCCTTCCAGTTGATCCGCCGAATGTCGTCACCGCGCTGGTACTCGCGTAGCGAATGGAACTCGGTGCCAGTCTGCCCCCACGACTTCATCCGCAGGTGTTGCCCGAGGCGGCCCGACGAACCCACAGACGGGAATGGCAAGGCGATCGTGTGCGGCACGACGAGCACCTCTTCGGTACCGGCCAACGTCGTGCTTCTCTGGGTCAGACCAAGCACGTCGCGCCGCAGCGCTCGAAGCGGTCCGGTACGAACGAGTCCTCGCCGGGTGGTGGGCACCCGGTATGCCGCGCTGGCAGCTTGCCCGGGGCCGAGCCTGGCCAGCTGCATCGGTGCACCACCGTTGTTGCCGACCGGCTCCCACAGTTGGAGGTACGGCGACGACTGTCGGCCTAGGTTGGCAAGCTGGATGTCGACGCGGGCCGGCTCGCCAACTGACACCATTGACGGGCTGACAATGCGCCTCACGTTGAGCGGCGGCAGTCGCCGTTGCACCGAGACCAACGCGACGAGCAGAGCAATCACGACGCCGACGCCGACGACGTACAACTCGATCAGGCCGAAGACGCGCCCGATCGCGAATGAGGCGGCGGCGGCGACAATTGCTGTCCAACCGTGCCGGGTAATCATCTATCGACCGGCAGGGACAGGCACGGAGGCGACGATTTCGCGGATGATCGAGGTGCCGGTGACACCCCGAGACATCGCATCGGGTCGCAACATCACTCGGTGCGAGAGCACCGGCTCGGCAACCGCCTTGACGTCGTCGGGTGTGGCATATTCGCGACCCTGGCTGGCCGCGCGGGCCCGGGTTGCTCGCGACAGTTGCAGCGTCGCGCGTGGCGACAAACCGAGCAGTAGTGCCGGATGCCGACGACTGGCCTCGGCCAGATCGACCATGTACCCCTGCAACGTCAGCGCCAAATGCACGGTGCGCACTGCTTCGATCAGCGCCATGACCTCGTCGGTCGTCACGACGGCCTGCAGATCGTTCATCGCCGTGTTGGCGCCGTGAGTCTGAACGATCGCCAGCTCCGCCTCGCGGTCGGGATAGCCGAGCGACAATCGCATGAGGAAGCGGTCGAGTTGGCTCTCCGGCAGACGGTACGTGCCTTCTTGCTCGACAGGATTCTGGGTGGCGATGACCATGAACGGCTCGGGCAACATGTGGCTGGAGCCATCGGCGCTGACTTGGCGCTCCTCCATCGCCTCGAGCAACGCAGATTGAGTCTTCGGGGAGGCTCGGTTGATTTCGTCGGCCAGCACGATGTTGGCGAACAGCGGACCTCGCTGGAACACAAACGACTCGCTCGACCGCTGGTAGATGCTGACGCCGATGAGATCGGCGGGAAGCAGGTCGGGTGTGAACTGCACGCGCTTCCATGAGCAGTGCACCGACGCTGCCATGGCCTTGGCGAGGCTGGTCTTTCCGACTCCTGGCACATCTTCGATGAGCAGATGCCCTTCGGCGAGCAGACATGAAACTGCGAGATCGATCGCATCTTTCTTGCCCTGAACGACACGAGCGATGTTGCTCGTAATGGCATCGAAAAGGGATGCGAAAGTTCGGGTGGGTTCTGTCTGGATCGCCGTCACGGGTGGAAGGGTAGACGGCGGACGACAGATTGCAAGGGCGGGGCGCTACGGTCTGGCGGCGTGACTCGTTGCTACCTTGCCGTCGACGTCGGTGGCACCAAGCTGGCGGCTGGTGTTGTCGACGAATCCGGAAGAATTCTGGTGCGCGATCGCCTGCTCACGCCGCCGCGCGATGTGTGGCCCACGCTGTCGCGATTGATCCTTCGAGTCGTCGCCGCGGCGCCGACGGAGCTGGTGGCGTGCGGGGTGGGCTGCGGTGGGCCGATCGATCCGGCGACACGCACGGTGTCACCCTTGCACATCCCCAGCTGGGTGCAGTTTCCCCTGGCAGCCGAGCTGGAGGAGCTGTTGCAACTTCCCGTAGCGGTCGACACCGATGCCAGAGCGTTGGCACTGGCGGAGGCGTGGTGCGGTGGGGCAGTTGGCGTCAGCGATTTCATCGGAGTGGTGATGGGCACCGGCGTCGGCGGGGGAGTCGTCAGCGGCGGGCACCTGTTGCAGGGCAGGGTCGGCAACGCCGGCTACATCGGCCATGTGGTCGTCGAACCCGACGGTCGGCCGTGCATCTGCGGCGGCAAGGGATGCTTGGAAACGTATTGCAGCGGTCGAGCAATCGAGGCCGAGACCGGACGTCCGCCCCAACGCGCCCCCGGTGCAATCGTCGAACGAACCGGCGTAATGGTTGGCCGAGCGCTTGCGTCGGTGGGCGCGCTGTGCGATCTCAAGCTGGCGATCATCGGTGGATCGGTGGCGCTGGGGTTCGGCGAGCCATTCTTTCGTGCCGCCCAAGACGAGCTCGACAAACGAGCCAGGTTGCCGTTCACCAGCGGCTTCCAGGTGATGCCGGCGGCGTTGGGACCACGGGCCCCATTGATCGGCGCGGCAGCGTTGGCCAGGCAGCCGCAGAAGTAGGGTTTGCGGGTTCATGTACCGTCCTACCGACGGGTAACCTTGGGCCATGCGCCCCACCTATTCCGCCGATGCCGAGGCCTACCGCGAAAAGGTCCAGGCCTTTCTCGCCGAGAAGCTACCCGCCAGGTGGGGTGGAATCGGCGCCCTCGATGGCGACGAACTGACCGCCTTCGTGAGTGAGTGGCGTACAACGTTGTTCACGGCCGGATACCTGGCGCCGGGTTGGCCGACCGAGTATGGAGGCGCAGGATTGTCGGCGCTCGAGCAGGTGATCATCGCCGAAGAGTTCGCCAAGGCGGGGGTGCCGACGGGAGGACCGAACGATGTTTTCGGCATCCAGATGCTCGGCAACACCTTGCTGCATTGGGGCACTGACGAACAAAAGAACCGGTATCTGCCGCGGATCTTGTCGGGGGCCGACACCTGGTGTCAGGGGTACTCCGAACCCGATGCCGGCAGCGACCTGGCGAACATCGGCCTGCGCGGGGTGCTCGACGGCGACCAATGGGTACTCAACGGCCAGAAGATCTGGACGTCGGCGGGTCATCTCGCCGACCACATCTTTACTTTGGTGCGCACAGACCCTGATGCTCCGCGGCACAAGGGCATCTCGTTCATCCTCGTCGATATGCGCCAGCCAGGGATCGAGGTTCGCCCGATCAAGATGATCTCTGGCGAGAGCGAGTTCAACGAGATCTTCTACACCGATGCCATCGCGCCGAAAGATGAAGTGGTGGGTGGCCTCAACAACGGATGGGCAGTCGCCATGACATTGCTCGGCTATGAGCGCGGTGAATCGGCAGCGACCGTCCCCATCCGCTATCAGGCCGAACTCGATCGGCTGTTGATCCTGGCCAAGGAATCAGGAGCTATCAACGATCCAAACATCCGTCAACGGTTGGCGTGGTGCTACAGCAAAGTGCAGATCATGCGATACAGCGGAATGCGCACGCTGACCAAGTTCCTCCAGGGTCACCAGCCCGGGCCCGACGCGGCCATCTCCAAGTTGTACTGGAGCGAGTACCACAAGATCGTCACCGAGTTAGCGCTCGACATCCTCGGCCCATACGCCATGACACCGACGGGGCGACGCCCATCGACCGCGTTCCAGACCGACGATGCAGGTGCGCCCAACACGTCGTGGAGTTGGGTCGGTACCTTCCTGAACGCCCGGGCCGGCACCATCTATGCGGGCTCGTCGCAGATCCAGCGCAACATCATCGGCGAGATGGTTCTCGGCCTGCCGAAAGAGCCGAAGGCTCGGTGACACCGTGGGCCGGGGTGCGGTGTGCCGCGGTGGTAGTCGTCCGTCCCGGATTGTGGAGCACGGCCGCGCGCCAGTACCGGGCATCGTTGCCGCGCCGGTGGTGGGCGCAGCGTCCGTTCCTGCCGCTGCCTCCTGGGGACTATGTGCGATTTCGCCTGCAAACCCAGTACGGCGATACCAACCATCGCATCGCGGCCGCGGATGTGCTGAACTACCTCTCATGGTGCAAGCTTCACCGAGCACAGGGTTCTTGATACCCGCGGCTGCGAGCGGGAATTCGCTCGCGCCCGACGGCAGGCATCGGTAGGGTCTGACGCCATGAGGAGCGCGCTTGTGTTGAACGCAACGTACGAGCCGCTCTCGGTTGTGCCCTCCCGTCGGGCCGCATGCCTGGTTCTCGCCGACAAGGCCGACATCATCGAAGACGACGGAACGCACCTTCATTCCGAATCGCTCAGCGTTCCGAATCCAGTGGTGATTCGCCTGCGTTACGTCGTCAAGGTGCCGTACCACCGCCGCACGGCGATGTCTCGTCGTGCGGTCTTCGTGCGCGACGAGCACTGCTGCCAGTACTGCGGCGACATGGCCGACTCGATCGACCACATCATGCCGCGGTCGCGTGGAGGCCAGCACATTTGGGAGAACGTCGCCGCGGCCTGCCGGCCATGCAATCTCCGTAAGCGCGATCGCACACCCGACGAGGCTGGCATGCGGCTGGCCCGCCCACCGCGCGCACCAAAGGAACTCGCTTGGATCTCTGTGTCCGTCACCCGGGTCCCCGAGGCGTGGAAGCGGTATCTCGCGCTCGCCAGCTGACGATGCCGCCCTGGCGTGTCGAACATATCACCGGCGACGTCGGGGTGTTCCACGCCAGAGACCTGCCGACCGCACAACGAGTGGCGACCTTTTTTCGGGCCGTGTCGCCGACGTTGGTTCTTGGTTCGTCACAGCGCGACGAATCGGTCGATCGCGAGGCGGCCGCCCGGCAGGATATCGACGTAGTCCGTCGCCGCTCCGGCGGAGGTGGGGTTCTGCTGTGGCCTGACGAGTTCGTTTGGCTCGACCTCGAGATCCCGGCAACTGACCAGTTGTGGAGCGACGATGTCGGTCGTTCGATGTGGTGGGTCGGCGAGCTGTGGAGCGTTGCACTGGCCGACAGCGAGCCGCTGGCCACCGTGCACCACGGCCGGCTTGTGCGCACACAATGGTCGACCGACGTGTGCTTCGCCGGTACCGGGCCCGGTGAAGTGCTGGTCGGCGGTGCCAAATTGGTGGGCATCTCGCAACGCCGCACACGCCTCGCTGCCAGATTCCAGACGATGGTGCATCTTCGATGGCGCCCCGACATCGTCGCCTCGCTGGTTGCTGAAGGTCCATCCGCGACAGAACTCACCGCGCTGGTGAAGATCTGCGCGGCGACAGCCGAAACCATCACTGAGCGCGTGTTGACCGCCCTACAGCAGTTCTAGGGCCGCTCATCAGCCGGATGTGGTGACGGCGACAGCTTCGACTAGCGCGCTGTGTCACCCGAAGCTGCCGCAGCTTCGTCAGCTATGTGAACAAC
>JAYTZE010000846.1:0-9817 GCA_043742385.1 Ilumatobacteraceae bacterium | reverse complement strand
ATGGCGTGGAGCACCGCCTACTCGTCGAAACTCTCGCTACCTTGTGCACGACAGGAGCAAACGCATGAGCACCGAAGAATTCTTCAATCGTTTCGAAGCCCTCACCTTTGACGATGTGGTCATCGTCCCGGGGTACAGCGACGTGCTACCCGACACTGTCGACACCACGGCGACCTTCGCGGCCGACATCACCCTCAACGTGCCGATCGTGTCGGCAGCAATGGACAAGGTGACCGAGGCACGCATGGCCATCGCCGCCGCCCGCGAGGGTGGGATCGGCGTCATTCATCGCAACCTGTCGATTGAAGATCAGGCCGCCGAAGTGCAGAAGGTCAAGCGCAGTCAGAGCGGGATGATCACCGACCCGGTCACCCTCTCGCCCACTGCCACACTGCACGACGCCGAGGCGTTGATGAACCGCTTCAAGTTCAGCGGTGTGCCGATCACCGATGCCGACGGGCGGCTGGTCGGTATTCTCACCAACCGCGACACCCGGTTCTGTTCCGGCACCGACTTCGATCGACCGGTCACCGAGTTCATGACTTCGAGCGGACTGGTCACCGCGTCCGAGGGAACCACGCTCGAGCAGGCCAAGGCCATCCTCCAGAAGCACCGCATCGAAAAGCTCCCCCTGGTCGACGCCGACAATCGCCTCATCGGCCTCATCACGGTGAAAGACATCCTCAAGCGACAGGAGTTCCCCAACGCCACCCGTGACTCTGCCGGGCGTTTGCGTTGCGCAGCAGCAGTCGGGGTCGGCGCCGATCTCGAACAGCGAGTCGAAGCGCTCTACGCGCAGGCCGTCGACGCCGTCGCACTCGATACCGCCCACGGCCATTCGGCCGGTGTCATCAAGGCCATCGAGCGGATCAAGTCGTCCTGGCCATCGCTCGCCGTGGTAGCCGGCAACGTGGTCACCGAAGACGGCGTCGATGCACTTGCAGCAGCCGGTGCCGACGCCATCAAGGTGGGCGTTGGTGCCGGGTCCATCTGCACGACGCGAGTCGTCAGCGGTGCAGGAATGCCGCAGCTCTCGGCGATCTACTTCACATGCAAGCAGGCCCGCAAACGGGGCATCCCGATCATTGCCGACGGCGGCATCACCTATTCCGGCGACATGGTCAAGGCGCTTGCCGCCGGCGCCGACACGGTCATGCTCGGCTCACTTCTGGCCGGTACCGACGAAGCGCCGGGCGAACTCGAGCTGTTCGAGGGCCGCCGCTACAAGACCTACCGAGGCATGGGCTCGATGGGCGCCATGCAAGGTCTCGGCGCCGACCGCTACGCCACCGCTCAATCGGAAGTTGGTGCGGCCACCCGCAAGCTCGTGCCCGAAGGCATCGAGGGCCGGGTCGCCTACGCCGGAACGTTGAGCGACGTGATGTACCAGCTCGTTGGCGGTCTGCGCAGTGGCATGGGCTACGCCGGCGCCGCCACACTCGATGTGCTGCGCTCGGCGCGGTTCATGAAGGTGACCACGGCAGGGCGCGAAGAGAGTCATCCGCATGACGTGACCATCACCAAGGAAGCCCCCAACTACCAGCGCGGCTAGACGGCGGATGCTGCTTCGACGACTGCCAGTAGGGCGTCGCCGTAGCGTTCGAGCTTGACTGGCCCCATCCCTTTGATATCAGCGAGGGCGGCAAGGCTGGCGGGGCGACGGCGAGCGATCTCGTGCAATGTCTGATCTGACAGCACGGTGTAGGCAGGCTTGCCGGCAGCGAGGTGGCGCCTCACCGAGCGGAGCTCCTCGAACAGCAGCGATTGGGTCGGGGTCAAGTCTTGACCCGGCTTCTCGACGGGCGTCGACCGCGACGGTGGACGCGTCGGAGTCCGAGCCTGGGTCACCGCACCCGGTGCGGGCGGATGCGTGCATTGATCGATGAACGGCGACGGTCGCGTGCTGGGCACGACGTGCACCCGATCGCGGCCACGCGTGATGGCGACGTGAAACACCCGTCGCTCCTCCTCGACGTCGGTGGCCAGGCGGTGCGGAAACTGGTCTGCCGCGGCGTGATGCACGACCACCACCGGCCACTCCTTGCCCTTCACCCTGTGCACCGTTGCCAATGTGACACCGTTGGATTGCCAGGTACGGCCGAGCTCGGCACGCAACCACCCCTCGAACACCGATGGGTCTGGCTGCAACTCGGCCAGCTGCGCCACGGCGGTGAGATCGTCGCTCTGCGCCGCCCGATTCATGCCGCGGCGGTGCGTATCCAGCGTCGAGAGAGTCGAGGCCATGCCCATCGAGTCGTGCAGGTTCGACAGGATCTGCGAGGTCGATGCGCCCGACCGGGCAAGCTCTTGCAGTAGCTCGATGTCGACAGCAAACGCTTCGACGCGCTCGGCCTCGCGAGGGGTGTTGAGACGCCCCACGAGACGGCGCAAGCCGTCGAGCGACGTCTGCTCGGCCACCCAACCGGCGACATTCGGTCGCAGCGGACGCGAAGGGTTGCGAAGAGCCTCTCCGACGTCGATGCCCGACAGGCTGCCGGTCGCGGTCGCCAGCCGCAGCCACGCCAGCGACCCCCGAACCGCTGCCCTATCGGCGAACTCGGCGCCGACTCCGCCGTGGACGGGGACCCCTGCCAATCCGAGGGCAACTTGCACGGGCGCCAGCAGTGAATTGACACGCGTCAAGACGGCAATGTCGTCGGCCGCGAACCCATCCGCGAGTGCTGTTGTGACGATCCGAGTGGTGGTCGCTACAGCATCGCCCCCTGGTTCGATCACCATCCCCGGGGACGTCGACGCCGCATGGATCACTTTCGGCACTCGGCGGACGTTGTGCTGCAGCAACGTCGCCGCCGCCTGAACGACATCACGTGGGCAGCGATAGTTGACCTGCAGTGGGTGGTCTCCCGCATGGGGAAAGTAATCGGCAAAATCGATCAACCACTGCGGATCGGCCCCGTTGAATCCGTAGATCGTCTGATCATCGTCGCCCACCCCGAAGACGCAGCCGTCCGGCCCGGCGAGGAGTCGCACCAACAACAGGTGAGCCGGCGTCAGGTCTTGGAACTCGTCGACGAGTAAAACACGGCACACGCGCTGTGCCGCGTCACGAGCGTCGGTGTCGGTCAGCAAGATCTCGATCGCCCTCACGATCTGCTCGTCGTAGTCGAGCGAGTTCGACCTGCGAAGTGCGTCGCGATACCGAGGCAGCATGATAGCGAAGCCGTCGACATCGCCGTCGTACTGCGCCTCGACCTGATGCGGATCACGCAGTCCCAGCCGCGCCACCGACAGCCCCTCGATCCACAGTGCCACCGGATCGGAGTTGCGCTTCCGGGGGAACTCGATGAGCTTGCCAATGATCCGGCGGACGTCGGGTTCGGTAATCGTGGTCAGTCTGGTTGGCTGCGCAGCGAACGGTGCCGTGCCGTTGACGATCGCCAGAGCGATTGCATTCAGGGTGCGCACCTGCAATCCCGGAAGGTCCGCAACTCTGGTGCTCATCTCTTCCTGAGCGCGCTTGTTGAATGCCACCAGGCACACCGAGCTGGCTGGCAGGCACCATTGGGTCAGCAGATGACGGGCGCGCTCGGTCAGTACGCGGGTCTTGCCCGAGCCGGCAGGGGCGATCACACGCGAAGCGCCTCCCGCGTGGGTGACGGCCGCCAACTGGTCGTCGGCCAGATCTGCGATCGACAGGTTCGACAAGGGGGCGACCAGCGATCGATGTTCGACGGCAACGCGATGCACGATGGCGACGCCAGCGATCGGTTCGGAATGGCGGATCGGCCCGCCGTCGAGCCACACTGCTGGACCGTCGGGCAACACCACGTCACCGAGTACGTCGTCGCCCGCCGGCGTCGCGCCGAGAGCCATCGCAGCCAGCACCAAGGGCCACACGAGATGGTCGGGATCGCGCCCGTCGACGGAATTCGACCACAACAGGTGGTGCAATACCGACAACTCAAAGGTGAATCGGGGCCCGATCTCGTGCAGAGCAGCGGTGTTGATCTGCGGAGCGCCAACCGCAGCCTCAGTCGCCTCGTCGATCTCGAAGACGCACGGTGTGCAAGCGTCGGCCCAACGCCGCAGTTCGGCAATCAGTGGCGCCGGGTCGCGCACGTCGCTCGTTTGCACCAGGCGATGCACATCGGTGCTCCAGCCTGGCGGCGCCGGCTGGCCAGGTCGCACGACGACGTTGCGGCCGAGCCTTGGCATTGACCGAACCGCATGTGTCCGGGCCACCACGGTGCGTGACTCGATCGGCGTCTGTGTGCGCGAATCGCCTGACATTAGGATCGGCGAGTCATTTCGTGACCAGCACTGACGGACTTCCGCCGAAGTGTCGTGGCGCCCGCCGCAGTACACGCACGAAATGGCCATGACCGACCACCGTATCGGGGCCTCTATAGGCCGAGTGGCCTAAATGGACCAAGCATTGCGGCCTCAGGCTCAAGATTTCGGCAGGGTCTGCCGATGATTCAAGCGTTATGGCGGACGTTCAATTTGCACCTCCCTTGCAGCGACTGGCGGCACCTGCCGGTCATGCCGCTACCTCGGCCCCTGCTCCGCCACCTCCTCCGCCTCCCGCAGCGGTCCCGACCCCGGCCTTACGTCTCTCGACCCCGGTCCCGGTGATCACAAGTAGCACTCCTGCGATCAGCTTTCAGGATTTCCTCCAGCCCGCGAAAGAGACCCGTCCAGTCAGGCGCAAGAAGAAGCGTGGCAAAAAACTGCTGACCACGATGATCCTGCTCGGCATGGTCGGTGGCGCTGGGTACTACTTCCGCAATGCGGCACCTGTGCAGAAACTGCTCGGTCACGACCAGGCGGCCGCGCCGTTACCCGACGTGCCGTTTGTTCGACCGGGCGTCACGAGTGCCGAGTTCTCAGTCACCTTGTCGGCGGTGCAGAACGGCGTGCCGAACAACCTCACGACGAAGGTGCAGGCCGACTACGTCAGCGGCACTGGGCAGAGCATGATCGAAAGCCAAGTTGGCGGCGCATTCACCACGTCGCAGGAGTTCCGAACCCGCGAATCGATCCTCCGTCCCGGTCAGGCGTTCGGCGCCGCCTGGACACGCCAGCCACGCCTGCCCGAGGCACCAAGTCCGTACGACACTGCCGACTTCATCCCGATGATCAACGACATCGTCGATCAGCCCTTGCGAGATGCAATGGAGCCGAAGGCATCGAAGATGAGCGAGGTCGAGTCGATGCTCATCACGACCCTGACCTACGTGATCGACCGTGCCAGGGTCCCGGAGATCGCGCCGGCGATCTTCGCCAGGATTCCGTGGCTGTTCGATGTACCCAACGCCACCACTCTGACGGTCGAGGTCAGCTACGACGAGTCCGGCCTCGTTCGCCATCTGTTCTTCGGTGTCGATCCGCCACAACCTGGCACCGGTATCGGCGCCACATGGGTGACGACCTACACGATGGATGTCACGTCGGTGAACACTGGTCTTGTCATTCCGGTACCAACCGAAGCTATCGATGTTCCACCCGGGACGCCCTGACCGCCGCCGGCGGTGATTCTTCAAGATTGTCGCAAGGCCGGCCGATGAACAGTCATGCGCCAAGTGGATGAGATCACTGAGAGGCCCGCGGCGCGGAGTCTTCCCGCTCCGACGGGTCCGCGGTCTCCGACTGGGCCCGTACCGCTGACGTTGTCGGCGCACGCGATACCGCCACCAGTCGATGCCGTCCCGGTACTGCCGTACTTGCCAGCGATTGTCGCAAAAGCGCCCGGACCCGTCACAAGCCAAGTTGCCTCGACTTTCCCAGCAGCGCTCGAACGCACCAACCCCGCGCCGACAGCAGCGCCTCCGCCCAAACGCTCTCACAAGCGGTTGATCATGGTCGCCATCGTTGTCGTGACCGCGCTGCTCTCCGTGATCTTCCGCAACACCGCGTTCGTCCAGCGCTTCACGGGCAAGGGATACGACACCAACCCTTTGCCTCCACAGGCCTTCCCGAGGCCAGAATTCGCAGGAGCCGAGTACACGATCATCTCCCAGAGTGTCGCGATCAGCGACGGCCTTCCGACTAACTTCTGGCGAACGGAACGCGACGACGTCAACCTCACCTCGAGGATGGCGAAGGCGACTATCGACATGGCCAAGGCCTCGATCATCGGCGGAACGATCGGCACGCCCCAGTCGACCTCGACGCCATACGAGATGATCGTCGATCAACAGTCGAGATACGAGGCTGGTGCAACTCCCGACGACGCATGGGTGCGTACGCCGGTCGCGCCCGGATGGGCTGCGGTCGAGATACTGAACGGAAGCGCGATCCGCATGTATCAGGACGTGATCGACCCGGCTCTGCGCGCCCAGCAACCGAGCTCCGTAGTCGACGAGACACGCCGCGAGATCCCGGTTACCACGTATAAGTACACGTTCCCGTTCGGCGACTTCTACGAGTCTGCCCCACGCTTGTTCGATCTGATGCAGGCAATGGACGGCAACGCCGACGACGGTGCCACGGTGACGGTGACCATCAGTGTCGACGAGCAATGGCTCGTGCGATACCTCGACGTCAACGTCGACTACCAGTCGGTGCTCGATCATCGTGCGAAGCACGCCGCAGAGAGCCGTTACCAGTATCGATACACCTACGAACTGGTCTCGACCACCGACGCGCCGCCTGATGTTGCCCTGCCGACCAAGTTCGTCGACGCACCCGTTGGCCAACCGACCCTGGCGACAACAGTGGTGGTCCCGTGATGGCGCGAAAGAAGAGTCACGGCGGTTTGAAGTTCCTGGCATTCTTGGTCGTGGTCGGGGTCGTCATCACCGGGCTCACCATGGGCCGAAGCACCCAGGTCGGGCAGCGGATCACCGGCAACCGCGAGGACCGCCGACTCGATCGAACCAGCCTGACACCGCGCTTCACATACGCATCGGCAGCATTGCGGATCACCATCGGCGAGATCTACAACAACGATGGGACCATGCTCGACATCACGACGATGCGGGACGTGAAGATCGATCGGCAGTCGGCGACAGCCTGGCACGAAGTCAGCTTCGACCGGACCTCGACCGAGGTTGCCCCCGGGGTCAACGCGATCCCCGTCGACTCCTTCGCCACGACGTACTCCGAGATCGTGACGAAGGACCACTCGTACGAGTCTCCGCCGGAGGACGGCCAGCCCTGGACCCGGGTCCCGGTGCAGCCGTGGTATTACGGAACCGAGCTCGATGAGCACTACATCCCGATGATCGACGACATCATGGGATTCGAACTTCGCGGATTTGACTCGAAGCCAATGTCAGTCGACGCCAAGTCGCAACTCAGCGCAGTGATCAGGCCGGCGGTCAACGGCCCAGCAGCCCCCTCGGCAGTGACGACGAGCTACTCGTACGAGATGGACATGCAGACCTACCGCCGTGCCATCCCCATCCTCGCAACTCGAACCGGGCTGACGGCGCCACCCGACGCTCCAGTCACCGTAACCATCGGATTCGACGAGGTCGGTCTGCTGCGGTACGCCGATGTGGCCATCGCCAACTCGTTCGCTACGACCCTGGCCCAACAGCTCGGGCCGGAGGCAACTGCGACGTACCACTACACCCTCGAGGTCACCGACATCTCCGGCGAGCCGGTGGCCATCGAGATTCCGGCGAGTGTGGTCGACGCACCTGTCGAGACAGTTCCCGGACCGACGCCGTAGCCCGTCAGGCCAACTTCTCGACGAATGCCTCGAGCTGGCGCAAGTTGCGACACTCGTAGACCCCGTCGGTGTGGGTGCCGTAGTCGCCGACAATCGAGTCGCCGGTGTTCCAGTAACTACGCGGCTCCGGGTTCAACCAGTACACGTGGCGTGCTTTCTGGCGCATCTCTTTCACGACCCATGCCTGAGAGGCGTGGTAGTTGTTGCGCGCATCGCCCAGCAGCAACACGGTGGTCTTCGGCCCAACATCTTTCCCGTAGCGCTCCCAGAACACCTCGAAGGCGTGCCCATAGTCGCTGTGCCCATCGACCCACACGACATCGGCTTCGGTGTTGACGCGATGGATGGCATCCTGGATGTCTTCGACGCCCTTGAAGTAGTCGGTGACCTCGTCGATGCCGTCGATGAACACGAATGATCGAACCTTCGAGAACTGGCCCTGGATCGCGTAGACCAGCATCAGGGTGAATCGGGCAAACGCGGCGACCGAGCCGGAGATGTCGGCAACGACCATCAGCTCTGGCTTGGCCGGTCGCGGATACTTGAACTTCGGTTCCGCCGGAACACCTCCATAGCTCAACGAGTGCCGAACGGTGCTACGGAAGT
The DNA here is from genome assembly GCA_043742385.1 of Ilumatobacteraceae bacterium. Taxonomy (GTDB): domain Bacteria; phylum Actinomycetota; class Acidimicrobiia; order Acidimicrobiales; family Ilumatobacteraceae; genus JAENVT01. The sequence continues at coordinate 1,572 of JAYTZE010000846.1, read as the reverse complement.
CGAGTGGACCCTTGCGGCCATGCCGACGCTTGCGGGCCAGGCGCGCCGCGAGCTTGCGCGTCAACGGAAAGAGCGCCTTCTTCAGGTTCAGCATTTCGTCGCGCGAGGCGTGCATGAACTCCACGTCCTCGGGTAGTGGCTTGCGCAGCGTCTTGGCCATGGCCTCTGCGCCACGATCGGCAACGAGACGACGTCGGATCTCGGCTTCGATCTCTTTCTTGAACTGCTCAATTCGATCGTTGTACTCGTCTTGTTCGAGCCGTTCTTCAAGTGCCGTCAGTTCACCACCGACCTGCTCGCGGCTGGCCTCCATCAGTTTCTCGAGCATCGAGTCGAGGTCGAGATTGCGCAGCGTGCGGTACAGGTAGTACGTGCCGCCGACGGGGCGCCCAGGCTCCATGCCGGCAAACCGTTGCACCGCCTGGCGGGCCAGGGCACGCATCAACGCCTGGTCGCCGTTCATCAACGCCTGCATGAGCAGGTGGGCCATCTCCTCAGGCGTCAATGAATCCATCGACCCGCCTGCCGCACCCTTGCCATCACCTTGGTGCATCTGATCTTGCGCATCGCGCCACATCTCGGCGAACTCGTCGTCGCCCTCGACGATGTTGTACTCCGGACCGCGCAAACTGAAGTAGACCTCGAACACGGTTTCGAACGCGCGCCAGTGGGCGTTGTTCTTCACCATCGTTGCGCCGAGCGCATACTTGAAGGCCTCGCGGTCTTCGATGGGGATGTGCTGCACCGCCTCCATTGCGTCGAGGTTCTCGGTCAGCGAGACCGGCAGCCCGGCGTTGCGCAACTCGGTGACGAAACCCGCCAAAAGATCAAGCATGGTGGTTGAGCATGGCGATGGCCGACTACTTGTCGACGCTGAGTTCTTTGGCGGCTTTGGCGATATCTGTCTGGTACTTCAACAAGATGTGCAGCGTCTCTTTGGCCTGCTGTGCCTCGATGTGATCGATGCCGAGCAGCACCAGAGTACGTGCCCAATCGATGGTCTCGCTGACCGACGGTGCCTTCTTCAGATCGAGCTGTCGGATCGAGCGAACGATGCGCGCGATCTGGTCGGCGAGATTGGCGCTGACCTCGGGAACCTTGGTGAGCACGATCTCTTTCTCGCGCTCCATGTCGGGATAGTCGACGTGCAGGTACAGGCAGCGACGCTTCAACGCCTCGCTGAGTTCACGAGTGTTGTTGGAAGTCAGGAAGACGAGTGGGATCTGCTTGGCAACGATCGTGCCGAGCTCGGGAATGCTGACCTGGTATTCACTGAGGATCTCGAGCAACAATGCCTCGGTCTCGACCTCGACGCGGTCGACCTCGTCGATCAACAGCACAACCGGATCCTCGGCAGTGATGGCCTCGAGCAACGGCCGGCTCAACAAGAACTCGTCGCTGAAGATGTCGTCGTGCACGTCCGACCACGAGTCGCTGTTCTTGTCCGCCTGGATGCGCAGCAGCTGCTTCTTGTAGTTCCACTCGTAGAGCGCCTTCGACTCGTCGAGGCCCTCGTAGCACTGGAGGCGGATGAGGCGTGAGCCCGTCATCTCAGCCACCGACTTCGCCAAC
>JAYTZE010000845.1:0-1072 GCA_043742385.1 Ilumatobacteraceae bacterium | reverse complement strand
CGATCATCGCCGTCACCGGCTCGCCGATGCCGCCAGGGGGCTGGCCGTCGGTGATGAGGTGCATGTCGATGACCGGCGTGTCGTTCATGCGGGCTGCGCGGTAGTCGTGGAAGTTGGTCTGCTGAACCCGACCGCCCACCATCGTGATCTCGTCGAACAATACCGACGACATGGCGTAGATCACGCTCGACTCGATTTGTTGCCTGACGATGTTCGGGTTCACGGTGCTGCCCACGTCGGCAACGACGGTCACCTTGTGCACCTTGATTTCCTTGCCAGTTGCCGACACCTCGGCCACCATGCCCAGGTAGCTGCCATAACCTTCCATGATCGCCACGCCCTGCTTGCGCCCGGCCGCGAGCGGCTTGCCCCAGCCAGCCTTCTCGGCCACCGTGTTGAGTGCGCGCAGGTAGCGTGGCTCCTTGGCCAGCAGGTCGCGGCGGAACTGCACCGGGTCCTTGCCCGCGGCAGCGGCCATTTCGTCAATGAAGCTCTCGTTGGCAAACGCATTCATCGCGTGCGACACGGACCTCCAGTAGCCGACCCGCACGCCGGTGTCCTGGATCACGGCGCTGCCCGACTGGTTCGGAATGTCATAGGGCAGCGGGGCGTACTCCAGCATGAACGGGTCGATGCCGTCCTTGACGAAGGCACTGAACAGGCGTTGGGTCACTGAGGGCGACGCAAAGCTCGACTTGTAAGCCACGGGCTTGCCAGAAGCGTCCAGGCCCGCAGCCATCTTGTGCACGCTGGCCGGCCGATAGAAGTCGTGCGTCATGTCGTCTTCACGCGACCAGATCAGCTTGACCGGCATGCCTGCCGCCTTGCTGATTTCGACAGCCTGCACGACATAGTCGACGTCGACGCGCCGGCCAAAACCGCCGCCGAGGAACGTGGTGCGCACTTTCACCTGCTCGGGTTTCATGCCCAGCACGCCGGCCGCCATGCCCTGCGCCAGCTGCTGGAACTGAGTCGGCCCGACGAGCAGACACGAATCGGCCCGCACGTCGGCGGTGAAGTTCATCGGCTCCATCGTCACGTGGGCGGTGAGGGGGAATTCGTACTCGGCTTC
>JAYTZE010000844.1:0-1075 GCA_043742385.1 Ilumatobacteraceae bacterium | reverse complement strand
AGCGCGCTCGTTTCCGGGTCGGGCACCGAGGCAACCACCCACGAGCCGTACCGCTCGTCTCGGCGTCGCCTTCGATCGCGGCCACGCAGATGGTTCTTCGCCTCATTGGCGACAATTCGCAGCATCCACGATCGAACCATCGACGGATCAGCCAACTTCGGCAACGATCCATGAGCTTTCACAAAGGCCTCCTGGGCAATGTCTGCAGCGTCGACTGTCGAGCCACAGATCGCTGCCGCCAGTCGAAGTGCGGCCTTCTGATGCCGACCGACGAGCGCGCCGAAGGCAGCGTCGTCGCCCGCGCGTGCGCGAACAACGAGGTCAGTGTCAGAGGGTTCTCTTTGATCGGTGGTCATGGTCGACGAGTTACCTGTCCTGACACCTCCGGCGTCCGCGAGGTTCCACATGACACAATCGGGACACTATGCGCCGGGCTCTCATCGTGATCGTCGTGATGCTCCTGACGGCGTGCCGGGTCGACACCACGGTCGACATCTCGATGCGTGCCGACGGAAGCGGTCAGATCACCGTGACAGCTGTCGCCGACGCCGATGTGGTCAACCAAGCACCGGGACTCGCCGAGGACCTGCGATTCGATGACGCTGTGACTGCCGGGTGGATCGTGGACGGCCCGACCGACGCTGCCGACGGCGGCATGCAGGTAGAACTCACACACGACTTCGCAAACCCGGAGGAAGCCACTGCGCTGCTGCAGTCGATCAACGGGTCGGGTGGTCCACTGCACGGGGTGGTGCTGTCCCGCACTGTCGCAGAGGGACGCACGAGCGTATCGCTGATCGGGTCACTGCGAATCGACGGGCTGGCCGCGTTCGCCGACCCCGACGTGCTGTCCGCAATCGGGGCGACTCCGTACGCAGAAGCGGTCGCCGCAGCGAGCGTCAGTCCCAGTCAGGCGATCGGCGTGACGGTTCGAGCGACGATCCCTGGCAAGGTCAACTCGGCGACGGGCACGGTCACCGACGGCACTGTGTCGTGGATCGTGCCCCTCGATGGCTCGCAACTCGATCTCGCCACGAGCGTCGTCGATGACCACGGCAGCGCCAAGATCTGGGGA
>JAYTZE010000843.1:0-4957 GCA_043742385.1 Ilumatobacteraceae bacterium | reverse complement strand
GACGATGAACGAGGCCTGGCCCCGACCCTTCAACGACGGATCGACAGCGGCAACCACCACGTGAACATCGGCGATGCCGCCGTTGGTGATCCACGCCTTCGTGCCGTTGAGCACCCACTCGTCGCTGGCCTCGTCGTACACGGCGCGGGTGCGCAGCGAGGAGACATCGGATCCGGCATCGGGCTCGCTGACACAGAACGCACCGAGTTGCACCTTGGCGGCATCGCCGTAGCACTGCGGAACCCATTCCAAGACCTGCTCGGGGGTGCCGTTGCCGCTGATCCCGGCTGCGGCCAGCGCCGAGCCCATGATCGCCATGCCGATGCCAGCATCGCCCCAGAACAGTTCCTCGATTGCCACGGGCAGCGTCAGGCCCGTTGGGTCACCGAAGCTGTTCATCAAGAACTCCCAGCCGTACAGGCCGATCTCGGCAGCTTGCTCGACGATCGGATACGGGAATTCCTCACGCTCGTCCCACTCGTGACCAGCAGGACGGATCACATCCTCGGCGAAGTCGTGTACCCATTTCTGGATCTGCAATTGATCTTCGTTGAGGGCAAAGTCGGCCATGTCCCACTCCCAGTCAGCAATGTTACCTGCGGGTAACTATACCGCCGAGTAACCACTGGCTGTCAAGTCCCGTCAAGATCTCGGGATCGACAACAACGCTGGCGCGATGGTCTCGTAGATCAACTTGGCGCCCGGCTTGTAGACGTGCACACCGTCCCAGCGGTAGCCGAGATCGGTCGAAATGGCCTCGTCGTTGCACCACGCGGCCGGACCGGCTACGAACGACACGTCGGTAGGGTCGGCGGCCGCAACCTGCCGCAGCAACTCGTTCAAATGGGCGATGCGGGCATCGTCTCCACGCTCGGGCAGCGCGGGCACGCCGGCACCTGACACATCCTTCGGTCGCATGCACGGCACTTCCAGGAGCGCCACTTTCGTACCCGCCGCCCGCAGCGCGGCTACCCCGATCTGCAGGTTGTCGGTGAACCGCTTATCTGCTGCCGGCGTGTCGAACGGGATCATCTCACCGTCGACCTCGACATCGAACACGTCCCACGCGCCGACCACGACGAGTGCGAGTTGTGAATCACCGTTGGTTGCCGCCTTGCCCCACTTGTCGGCCCATCCCCCACAGTCGGCAAACGACCGATTGAAGCCGTTGCGAGACGAGCGCACCCTGCCGTCGTCGTACACGCTGCAACCCTCGACCGAGCCATCGGTGATGGTGAATGCATTCTCGATCCCGGAAGGCAAGTTGATAGCCAAAGCATGCGCCTGCGAGTCACCGACGATCACCATGCGCGCCGGCCCAGCGGGCTGTACGACGGGGGCGACGCTGACGACCGTGGGAGTTGTGGAGGCGACCGTCGCGGCCGGAGTCAAGGTCGCGGTGGTGCCAGTGGTGGCATCGGCGGCCGCGGCGATGGTCGGTGACGGCGCTATCGACGTGGATGCGTCGGCTTGCAGCCCGGTGAGGTCGATCGCCACATCTTCACCACCGGCGGCACGATCAAATCGCTCGACACGCGAGTAGTACATCGAGAGCGACGCCACCAGCACCGTGCAGACGACACCGGCGGCGATCGTTCGCGTCGACCAGTCAGGTCCGCGCGGGCGTTCGAACCATCGTCGCAGCCCGCCCTTGCGGATCGGCGTCTCGATGTAGATGTAGGAGAACTCGGACACGACGATCGTCACCGACATGGCCGCGATGAACCTGGTCCACGAGCCGACATAGGCGCCGCAGATCACCGAGATCGGCCAACTCCACAGATAGATCCCGTAGGAACGCTTGCCGAGGGCGACCAGCAATGGCGATGCGAAGAACGACCGCGCCGCCAGCGCCGCCGGATGTACGACCGCTGCGACGACCACGAGCGACAGCATCGAGACGACTGCCAGTTGCCAGCGGTAGATCGACCGATCGGTGAGGTGCGCAGCAGTGAAGGCGTACACGAGTAGCGCCGTAGCACCAAGCCCAGCGACATTCAGCGTGATACCGGCACGACTGGACACGGCAGTTTTCGTCCGCCAGGGGCGCCACAAGAATGCAGCGCCAGCACCCAGCAGCAAACCGCTCGACCGGGTGAGTGTGGATAGGTACAAGAAGTTGGTGCGGTCAGATGTCAACGCGCTCGGCGCGGCCAGCCACCACGTGATGGCCATCACGACGACGGCGGCCACCAGGATCGATCGTCCGACGTCGGCCGTGCGTTTGTTGCGACGAGTGAGCAACACAAAGGCGAGCGGCCACAGCAGATACCACTGCTCCTCGACCGCAAGGCTCCACAGGTGACGGAGCGGCGAGAAGTTGCCGAAATACTGCGCGCCGCCGAAGATCTGACCCCAGTTGGCGAAATAGAAGATGCCGGGCAGATAGTCGCGGTGCAGGTCGGACTGTTGCTGCGCCGTTCCGAACAGCGCGACCCAGACTCCGATGGCAATGAGAACGCTGAACAGCGCCGGCAACAGGCGGCGAGCGCGTCGCAACCAGAACTGCCGCAGACGGATGCCGCCGCTGGTGTCGCGCTCCTCGATGAGCAGGGACGTGATCAGGAACCCGGAGACCACGAAGAACACCTCGACGCCGAGGAACCCGCCTGGCATCCATCCGAACCCGGCGTGGTAGAAGATGACCGCGATGACCGAGACGGCCCGCAGACCATCGAGGCCCGGCTGATACCCCATCGGGGATGCATCGCGGCGTGTCGGTAGGGAATCCGAACGCCATCGAGCTTCGAAATCGGCAAGCCGGTCGAGCGCAGGGTGTTCGAGCATGTCAGTCATTGATCCCGACATTCTCGCAGCCGTCAGGAGCAACGAGAGGCATTCCACTATCGACGCCCCATGTCACGAGCAGCCCCAACGCCACGACGCACAGCACCGAGCCGGCGAGGTAGGGACTCCAGATTCCGACCCGATCGAACATCGCGCCGGCCGCCGGTGGACCAACGACGCGACCAACGGCGTTCGCCGACTGCTGAAAGCCCAGCGCTTCACCGCGCCGATCGGGTGGAGCGTGCTGGGTGACCAGCGAGGTGATCGAGGGCGAGGCACAGCCCTGTCCGATCGACAGCAACAGCAAAGCGATGATCAGCACCGGCCACACCTTGGCAACGGCCGTGACCGCCAGCCCGGCAATCAACATACTGAGGCCGAACGCAAACAGCCGTTGCGTGCCGAATCGTTCGACAAGCCTGCCGTATGCACCGCCCTGGATCGCCACGAGAACCAGGCCGACACCGAGGAAGACCGCTGCCGACGACGCCTCGGTGAGCCCGAACCGGCGATCACCGAACAACGAGAACGTTGCCTCGAATGCGGTGAATGCCACCACCGTGATGAAACCGACGATGGCGAGGTGGCGCAGGATCGGCGAGGTCGGAGCAGTCAGGGCGGGTCGACGAACGCGATCGCCGGGCTGACGCGTCTCGGGCAGTCGAACAATAGCGGCGACGGCATTGATCGTGGCGAGGACACCCGCCACATAGAAGGGCACGTGCGGACCGCCGAGCGCCGCCAGACCCCCGATGGCGGGGCCTAGCACGAAGCCGACACCGAAGGCCGCACCGAGCAGGCCGATCAGGCGTGGTCGTTCCGCTTCAGGGGCCAGGTCGGCCACCGCCGCCTGCGCCACCGACAGGCTTCCGCCTGAGGCTCCGTCGATGATCCGGCCGGCGAACAGCAACCACAGCACCCCTGCAGCACCGGTGACGAAGCTGCCGATAGCGGTTCCTATCAGAGATACGACGATGACCGGCTTGCGGCCGATGCGATCGGACAGCCTGCCGAGCAACGGCGCACACAGAAGTTGGGCGAGCGAGAACGATGCAAAGAGGAACCCGACGGTCAGTCCGGATGCTCCGAACCGTTCGGCATAGCGCCCGAGAATCGGCACGATGATGCCAAACCCGACGAGGTCCAGGGCCACCGTGGTCCAGATCGTCCAGAACCCCTTGGGCACAGGGGTGCGTTGTCGATTCGCCACGACCCCCCGTTTTATCGGATTCGGCCCCGGTTGGCAGCAACGCCGCAACGCGGTGGGCTACTGGGGTGGGCCGCGGTGACGTGCCGAATTCACGCGCAGTGATTGCGCCAGTCGGGCCGTCCGGTGAACTCTGGGCGGGAATCGACGCCATAGCGCGGGGCCAGGGACCCAGCGACGAGTAGCGCGAGCAAGATCAAACCTGCCATGATGAATCATCTCCTTGAATTGATGTTGTAACCTAGTATCGTCCAATGCGATCAATAAGAGAAATAGATATCTATGGCAAAATCAATCTCTGAATTCGATCTACCAGTCGGTGTCGAAGTGCGGCATCTGATGGCGCTGGAGGCAGTGGCCCAGACCGGTTCGTTCTCCCAGGCGGCCACCCGGCTGGGCTACGCCCAAAGCGCGATCTCTCAGCAGATCTCGACCCTCGAAAAGGCGGTCGGGCACCGGCTCGTCGACCGGCCAGGCGGCCCCCGTTCGGTGTCGTTGACAGAAGCCGGCAAGGTGCTGCTCGAACACGCAGGTCACATCGTCGCCCGCCTCGCGGCGGCCAAGGCCGATCTCGATGCGATGGCGGCGGGCGATGCCGGCGTGTTGCGGGTCGGCACGTTCCAGTCGGCGAGCAACCGGCTGCTGCCGCCGACACTGGCGCTCTACCGCACCGGTTGGCCCGACATCAACGTCGAACTTCGCAACGAGCCGATCATCTCCAACGTCGAGGGCCTCATACGCAGTGGACAGGCCGACCTGGCGTTCGCCGATGTCGCTTCGCTCGACGACGCCTACGCAATGGTGGAGTTGATCCGAGATCCTCAAGTGCTGATCACCGCACCGGATCATCCGTTGGCCCAGAACGAAACGATCGACCTCGCAGAACTCGCCGGCATACGGATGATCTCGATGCCCCAGGCCGACCCGTGCGCGATGCGTGTCGCCCGCGCCCTCGAACGAGTC
>JAYTZE010000842.1:0-1076 GCA_043742385.1 Ilumatobacteraceae bacterium | reverse complement strand
TGTTGTTCGACTACTTCCAGCAGTTGTTCGCTCAGGTCACCAATCCACCACTCGATGCAATTCGCGAGGAGGTCGTCACCTCGGTCAGCGGCTCGGTTGGTCCTGAGGCCAACCTGTTGCAACCCGGACCAGAGAGCTGCCGCCAGCTGACCCTGCCATTCCCGGTGATCGACAACGACGAGCTGGCCAAGATCATCCACATCAACGACGACGAGACCTACCCTGAGTTGTCGGCCGTCGTGATCACGGGTCTGTATCGAGTTGCTGGCGGGGGACTGGCGTTGAAGCGAGCCCTCGACGCGATCTTTGCCGAGATCAGCAAGGCGATCGCCGATGGGGCGCGCATCGTCGTGCTCAGCGATCGCAACAGCGATGATGTGTATGCACCGATCCCGTCGTTGCTCTTGACGTCGGCGGTGCATCACCACCTGATCCGCGAGAAGCAGCGCACCAAGGTCGGCTTGATCGTCGAGAGTGGCGACGCTCGCGAAGTGCATCACATGGCCCTCCTGATCGGGTACGGCGCCGGAGCGATCAATCCATATTTGGCGTTCGAATCGATCGAAGACATGGTTCGCGAAGACCTGCACGGTCTTGGCGGCGTCGATCCGCACCAGGCCGTGAAGAAGTACATCAAGGCCGCAGGCAAGGGCGTGCTGAAAGTGATGAGCAAGATGGGTGTCAGCACCGTCGCCAGTTATACGGGTGCGCAGATCTTCGAAGCGATCGGCCTCGGTCACGACCTGGTCGACGAATACTTCACCGGCACAGTCAGCCGTCTCGGTGGCATCAGCCTCGATCAGGTTGCGGCCGAGGTTGCCGCCCGCCACAAGGTGGCCCATCCGCCGCGGCCGGCCGAGCGGGCCCACCGCAAGCTCGAGCTCGGAGGCGAGTACCAATGGCGCCGCGAGGGCGAGCTGCACCTGTTCAACCCCGAGACCGTGTTCAAACTGCAGCATGCCACTCGGGCCCGCCGGTACGACATCTTCAAGCAGTACACGGCGCTGGTCGATGATCAGGCGAAGAAGCTGGCGACGTTGCGTGGTCTGTTCGAGCTCAAGCTCGGTTCCCGCCAG
>JAYTZE010000841.1:0-22158 GCA_043742385.1 Ilumatobacteraceae bacterium | reverse complement strand
CCGATACCGACGCCGAGGCGTACAAGCTGTACCGCGAGCCGGCGGAGTACTTCTTCAACCGATCACTGCACGTGTACCCCGGCTTCACGGATGCGCCCGGCTACGTCACCGAAGCCTCGATTCGTGCCCGCTACAAATCGCAGGTGCGTCAGGTGGCCCGCAACAAGCAGGCCAAACACGATCTCACGTGGGACGAGATGGTTGACAACGGCTACGTCGTGATCGGCGGTCCCGACACCGTGCGCGAGCAACTCGAGGAGGCGGCTCGCGAACTTCGCATCGGCCACCTCTGCGCCATGCTGCAGTTCGGCAACATGAGCGATGAGTTGACCCGGTACAACACCAACCTCTTCGGAGAGAAGGTCGCCCCGGGTCTGCGCACACTCTTCTCGGAGTACGACGATCCATGGTGGCCGCATAATGCCCGCTAAGCGTCTCGTCTATCTGTTCGGCATCGCTGGTCATCCGGAGCTATCTCCGGCGATGCGCGCTGTCGAGGCCGCCGGTTGGGAGATCATCGTTCCATCGGTGCCCGGCTTCGATGGCATCGCCGGTTTCGAACCTCGCGACGAATACCTCGACTGGATCACCACGTTCTGGGATTCGATGGACGCGACCGGCGCGACTCCATGCCCCGTTGTCGGTGCATCGATCGGCGGCTTGTTCGCAGCCGAACTCGCCGCGCTGCGCCCCGAGGCGGTCACGGCTGTGGCGTTGCTGGCTCCGTTCGGCATAGCCGACGCGGCGAATCCAGGCTTCAACATCTACGGCACGCCAGGCGGCGAACGGATGGCTCACCTGTTCGCCAAGGGCGTGCCCGACGCGTTCACCAATCGATTCGCTCACCTCGGTCCCGAGGAAGCCCCCGTCGCCAGCTACCTCAGCGACGTGGCGGCAGCCAACATCCTGTGGCCGCTTGGCGATCGAGGTACGGCCAAGCGCCTCCATCGCATCAAGGCACCACGCCTGACGCTGTGGGGCGACCTCGACGAGGTCAACCCGGCCAGCAACGCGATTGCGTGGGGCGGTGCTCAGATTGTTGCCGGCGCCGGCCACCTCGTCGAGTGGGACGCACCCGATCAAGTCTCGACAGCCCTGCTCGCCTTCCTCAGCTCCCTTGCCGGATGATGTCGCGCACCGCCTCGACATATCGCTCGCGCGAGCTCAGGAACGTATGAATTCCATGTGGCGCGCCGTCGATGAGCCTGATCTCGACCTCGGGGTTGGACGCGCGCTGCCGCTCGGCATGGTCGGGGAACAGTGCCGGCCCCATCTCTGGGTCGGCCTGCAGGATGGTCATCGGCTTGGCGATGCGCGCGTCGGGGTCGTAGCCGCTGAGCGCGCCTCCGTAGATGGCCGGCAGCCAGACGTCGGGATCGCCGAGCATCAACGCGTCGACTCGGGTTTGAACCGCGTGTTCGCTCATGTGATCGCCGGCTCGTCCCCACGGCATTACGGCATCGGCCACCAGCGACACGAAGTACTCGCGGGGTTCGTTCTGCGCTTGTGCCGACCGCATGCTTGCTTCGAGTCTCGGAAAGATGTCGGCGAACACGCTCTGCTCGAACAGCGACTGGTCGCAGAAGTACAGCGGCGGGTCCTCACACAGCGCGGCCCGCACGAGGTCGGGTCGTGTGGCTGTGATGTGGTGAGTGATGACCCCACCGAGGGAGTGCCCGACGAGAACGACGGGCTCGGAGATCACCTGTTCAACAAATTCGATCACGTCTGCCGTGTAGAACGGCACCGTGTACGTGTTGGGAGCATGATCAGAGCGGCCGTGCCCGCGAAGATCGATACGGAACACGTCGGCGTCGTCGCCGAGTTCGTTGACGACCTCGTCGTAACCCGTGGAAATTCCCGACAAACCGTGCAACATCAACACCGTTGTTGCGCGGGGCGAACCGTCACGCATCCAGTCGAGCACACTGTTCCGATGACTGAAACGCACGACGCCTCCGATAGTTGTTCGCCGAAATGTTATGCACTATGGTGCCCATCGTCACAGGAGGTGTCCGCCGTCGCAACGGGGCGACGTGAACCTGCTCGTGGCTTCACATCCACACAAGGGGGAATACATGGCTCGCCGATTCATGGCAGCCGCGGTCGTAGGAGCATTGCTCCTCGTAGCTTGCGGCGACGACGACAGTACCGATAGCACATCCGCGGCAACTGATGCGCCGGCAGCGACCGATGCGCCGGCAGCGACCGATGCACCTGCCGGTGATGGCCTTGTCGGCGACAAGGATGCGACCGCCGGTCCCGATTGCGGACTCGGCACTGGGGAGCCGGCAACTGGCGAGCCCATCAAGCTCGGCAACGTCACCACGTCGGTGCCCGGCATCGACTTCACCACTGGCCCAGCCATGATGAAGGCGTACTTCGATTGCGTCAATGACAACGGTGGCATCAATGGCCGTCCGGTGCAGATGCTCATGGAGAACGACAATCTCGTAGCCGCCGATGCCGCTGCAGCGGCCCGCAAGCTGATCGAGACCGACAAGGTCGTTGCGATGGTCGGTGGCTTCAGCATCATCGACTGCCCCGTCAACGCCGACTACTACACCGAGCAGGGTTTCTACGTGATCGTCGCTGGTGTTCCGGCCGAGTGCTTCAGCTCGCCGAACATCGCTGCCGCCAACATGGGTCCCGGCTATAGCGCGCTGGGTGCTGCCCAGATCGTGGTCGAAAAAGGTGCGACCGGCACGATGGTCACCATGACCAACGAGACGGCGACGTCGGACTACAACAACTCATTGGCTGGGCTCTACGCCGAGCAGAACGGTCTTGCGTGGATCGACATTCAGATCCCACCGCCAATCGCCGATGCCAACGCAGCGGTGCTCGATGCCGTCGCCAAGGCTGGCAAGGGCGGCGCGATCGTGTTGAACTTCACACCGCCGGAGGGTCTGAAGATCCTGAAGGCCGCCGAAGAGCTTGGCCTGATCGACGAGGTCATCTGGGGTTCATCGACGCCACTCAACGACAACTCCGTTGCCGCGGCGCTCGGTGCTGCATGGGCTGGCAAGCTCAACGTCAATGCAGAGCTCAGCCTGCTCGACGACCCGCGTCCCGAGATGGAGCTGTACCGCACGGTTTCGGCCGAGTACAACTCCGAAGCACCGTTGGGTAGCTTCCAGCAGATGGGGTTCATGATCGGTCGCATCATCGTCAAGACACTGCTCGACATGGATCCGGCAGACCTTGACGATCCGGTGGCTGTCAACGAAGCGATCAAGGGAATCAACAACTTCAACACACACATCGTGTGCAAGCCGTGGTACTTCGGTGGATTGCCCGATGGCAACGTGCCGAACAACTGGGACTACAACGTTGTTCCTGATGGCACCGACACGATGGTGCTCGACAAGGATTGCTTCGCAATCGCAGAAGTCGAGCCGATTCTCACCGCCGTTCGTGCGGCCGAGGTTGCCCAAGGGCTCAACGTCGGCTGATACTCGGTTCCAACCGGACTACAACACACGTAAGGATTCGACCTCGATATGCCAGGTCTTGGTGATTTGTGGCCCTATGTCATTCAGGGCCTGGCCTTCGGGGCCATGTATGCGGTGACCGGTACAGGACTCGTTGTCCTGTACCGGACCACCGGTGTTGTCAATTTGGCATTCGGCGCGATCGGATGCATGGGCGCTCATGTTTCCTGGTCGCTCATGGGCGGCAGCCTGAGCAAACCGATTCCCACTGCCCACGGACTGCGCATCCTTGCGTACCCGATGCTGGTGGTGGTGTGCGCCGCGTTGACCCTCCTCTACGGGATGTGGATCGCGCCCAAGCTCGCCCGGCGTGATCCGCTCGTCAAGTCATTGGGCATGGTCGGCGTCGCGTTGTTCCTGCTCGGGATCATGAAGGAGCGGTGGGACACGTCGAAGCCACGAGGACTCGTCTTGCCGAGCAAGATCTTCAGGGTGTTCGGCGCGGTCGTCACCTCGACGCAGATCATTGCGTTGTTGTTCGCGATCTTGGTGGTGGTCGTCGTCAGCGTGTTCCTGAAGAAGACTGCGACCGGCACGGCAATGAGGGCAATCGCCAACGATCGCGACGTCTCGGCGTTGCTCGGCGTACCTGTTCGCCGGGTCGAAGCGTTGGCGTGGCTCGGATCGGGAGTGATCTGCGGTTGCGTGTTCCTGCTGTTGCCTCCGCTGTTCAAGAGCATCGATCAAGGCACATTGACCTGGTTCGTCATCGGCGCACTCGGTGGTGCCATCGTGGGCCAGTTCCGATCACTGCCGGTCACGTTCTTCGCCAGTCTCGTGATCGGCGTCATCGAGTCGGTGCTGACTCCGTTCACCGGCAATGTCCAGTTCATGGCCGACTTCCGCAAGACGACGCCGTTCGTCATTTCGGTCGTGGCGATCGTGTGGATCAGCCGCAAGCGCACCGTGACGCTCTCCGGCAGGGAGATGCGGTGACAGCCGTTTCCACCCCAGCCGCTACTGCGGTGGGACCCGACAAGCCGCCCGTCGTCGCTCGATTGCTTTCCAATCGGTGGTTCGAGCCGTCGGCCGTGGGGATCGTCTTGGCCGGCGCACTGTTCGCCATTCCGGGGTTCTTCGATGCGTTCTGGATTGCCAACTTCACGCAGATGGCGGTGTACTCGGTCGTGGCGGCCAGCGCCGGCTTGCTGTACGGCCGGGTCGGCCTGGTCTCGCTCGGTCAGGTTGCGGCGTACGGCATCGGCTGCTGGGTGACCATGCGCTTGGCGTTCGCAACTTCGTGGCCGTTTCCGGTGCTGTTGGTCATCGGCGGTCTCGTTGCCGCCGTCATTGGTGTGTTCATCGGGTTGCCAGCGTTGCGGGTCAGCGGTTTGTATCTCGCCCTGGTCACATTGATGCTTGCCGCCGGCATGGAGATCGTACTCGGCGCCACGAAGTTCCCGAATGGCGGCTCGGGCTTCAAGGGTGTCGTCAAGACGCTCAGCGACATCAGGCCAACGCGCCGGCCATCGTGGGCCATCACCGACGTGGCGTACTACCGCTTCATCGTGGTCGGCGCCTTTGTGATGTTCATGCTTGCGTCGTACGTGTTGTCTCGCAAGCCAGGCCGGGCGTGGGCCTCGATCCGCCAGAGTGAGGCCGCCGCGTTGGCAGCGGGGATCGATGTCACCCGCTACAAGCTGTGGGCGTTCGCCCTGGCTGCCTTCATGGCCGGCGTTGCAGGTGGTCTGTACGCAGGTACCGTCCCGAAGGGAATGAGCATCGATGCGTTCAATCGCCAGTCGGCGATTTTCCTGATCGCGGTGGTCATCATGGGCGGCATCTACAGCTTGTGGGGTGGCCTGCTTGGTGCATTCTTTGCCACGTGTCTGCTGAAGTTCCTCACTCAGAACGTCATCGGTCATCAGTTCTGGACTCGGTTCTCGCTGTCGCTGTTCGGCTTCGGTTTGCTCGCCAACCTGATCCAGAGCACGCGTGCGGCAGAGAAGAAGGGCATTGAGGCGTGATCGACGTCGAAGGGTTGTCGGTTCATTTCGGTGGTGTCGTATCGCTCGATGACATGACCATTCAGTTTCCGGAAGGCACGTGCGGCCTCATTGGCCCCAATGGCGCGGGGAAGACGACCTTCTTCAATGTGCTGTCGGGTTTCGTGACACCGCGCACAGGTCGAATCGAGGCGATGGGTGAGGATCTGCTTGCGTTGCCGGATTACAAGAGGGCGCGTTGGGGATTGCGACGCACATTTCAGACCGAGCAGGCGATCGAGAAGCTCACCGTTTTCGAGAATGTGGCCACGGTGTACGAGCACGCCGATAGGGGCGGCAAGGCTGGGCGGGTTGCTGCTGTCGATGAGGCATTGGATTTCGTCGGGCTCACCGATGTGGCTCAGCACACCGTCCGCACGCTCGGTGCCAAGGAGCGACGGTTCATAGAGGTCGCCCGCGCCGTCGTGGGCAAGCCGAAGCTGATCCTGCTCGACGAGCCGGCAGCCGGACTGCCCGACACCGAGACAGCGATACTGGGTCGAATCATTCGCAGCATTCCCGACCGGGTGGGCGCCACCGTGATTCTCGTCGACCACGACATGAGCCTGGTGCAAGCGTGCTGCGACTGGACGGCTGTCCTCGACTTCGGTCGCCTCCTGGCATCGGGGCCGACGGCCGAAGTGCTGCACAATCCCACCGTGATGAAGGCGTATCTCGGTACCGAGGAGGTCGCCTCATGACCACGCTGTCCATCGAGAACGTTTCAGTCGCCCGCGGTCCTCGCAACGTCGTGCACGACGTCACGATCGAGGTGCCCCCTGGCGAGGTCACCACCATTCTGGGGCCCAACGGTGCGGGCAAGTCGAGTCTCGCCCTGGCGTGCGCCGGGCTAGCCAGGGTTACGAAGGGTTGGATCAACCTCGAGGGCAAGAACTTGGCCAACCAGCGTCCCGAGAAGATCCGAGCTGCGGGAGTCTCTGTGGTGCCAGAGGGTCGGCGTCTGCTTCCGCAGTTGACAGTTGAGGAGAATCTCAAGGTCGCGACATACTCGCTCGGTCGGCAGGCGGCAACCGAGGGGTTGGCGTACACCTTGTCGTTGTTCCCCGAGTTGGAGAAGCGTTGGACGATTCAGGGACGGTCACTGTCGGGCGGAGAGCAGCAGATGGTCGTGCTCGCCCAGGCATTGGTCTCGCGACCAAAGGTGTTGCTCGTCGACGAGCTCTCGCTCGGTCTTGCTCCAATCGTCGTGAAGCGACTCGTGCCGACGCTGGCCGAGGTCGCCGCATCGGGCGTTGGGGTGTTGCTGATCGAACAGTTCGCTCACGTCGCGCTGTCGCTGGCCAAGGCCGCCTACGTGCTCGAAGGGGGCAGAGTCCGCTATAGCGGCTCGGCGGCCGAGCTGATCGAGCGACCCGAGCTGTTGCACTCGGCCTATTTGCTTCGGGACCACGGCGCCGGAGCCACGTGACGTCGTCGAGTTCGCCACTGGCGAACGCGGATAGGCGCCCTCACATGTGGGCTGTGAAACAATTCATCCTCATCACGATCTCGTTGGGGGACCTATGAAGCAGAGCACCGACCGCATTCTCACGACGCATGTCGGCAGTCTTGCTCGCCCGCATTCGCTGCTCGACATCATGAAGGAGCGCGAGTTCGATCGTCCGTACGATGCCGATGCGCTCGATCGCGAGATTGCCGATGCGGTGAAGGATCGCGTCAAGCAGCAGTTCGACTCTGGCATCGACATCGTCGCCGACGGTGAGATGAGCAAGGTCAGCTTCCTGGGGTATGTGAAGGACCGTCTCGGAGGCTTCGAGGTCGATATGGGTCCGTCGAAGATGGCACCTTCGTGGCAGGCCGAGTTCGACATGTTCCCCGAGTACTACACCGAGTACTTCAAGAAGTACGCGTCTGCGGTCAGCCCGCTGCGCCGAATCATTTGCAAGGGCCCCATCTCGTACACCGGCCAGAAGTTGTTGCAGATCGACATCGACAACCTCAAGGCAGCATGCGAAGGCCTTGACGTCTCCGACATCTTCATGCCGGCGTCCGGTCCCAGCGGCTTTGGCCGAAACGAGTACTACAAGGAGTATGAGGAGTACCTCCACGCAGTCGCCGAGGCGATGCGCGAGGAGTACCTGGGCATCGTCGAGGCCGGTTTCATCCTGCAAGTCGATGATCCGTGGCTCATCGACATGCTGGGTGATCCGGCTGAGACCCTCGAAAGCCGCCGACGCTCAGCAACCATTCACGTCGAGGCACTCAATCACGCGTTGCGCGGTATCCCCGAGGATCGCATCCGTCACCACACGTGCTACGGCCTCAACCATGGTCCGCGCCTGACCGACATCCCGTTGAAGACGGCTCTGGAGTACACGTTCCAGATCAACGCCCAGGCCTACTCGTTCGAGGTGATGAATCCGCGGCACATGCATGAATGGCGTCAGGTCGAAGAGGTCGGCGTACCCGACGGAAGGATTCTGATCCCTGGTCTGCTCGGTCATGCCAACAACTACGTCGAGCACCCTGAGTTGATCGCTGAGTTCATCTGCAACTACGCCTCGATCGTCGGCAAGGAAAATGTCATCGCCGGTGCCGACTGCGGCTTCTCGTCGCGGGCCAGCTACGCACCCGAGGTGCACCCGACCGTGGTGTGGCCGAAGTTCAAGGCGCTGGCCGAAGGCGCAGCGATCGCCAGCAAGAAGCTGTGGGGTTAGTGCACAGTAGAATCCACGACGTTGCGGCATCTGGGGACCGCACCGCTACCAGAGGGGGTATGCAATGACTGACACTGCTGAGCAGGTGAGGTTTCCGGGTCCCGACGAGATCGAGGGTTTCTGGGCCTTCGACAAGATGCACGCGCCACGCCCGCTTCACCCGTTGTCGCAAGACTTGGTGATGTCGACACTGGCGGTCGGTTTCACGAGGGCACAGGAAGAGTACGACTGCCCGGTGGTCGCATCGAACCAGGCCATCAACCACTACTTCTACATGGCGTTCCACCCGCACCCCGACGAGGCGGTGGTCGAGGACCGTATGTCGCGCTACCTCGACACGCTCGACAAGAAGGTGCCCCTCGTCGGCAAGCGCTGGACCAACGAATGGCTCCCGCTCATTCGGACGCGCAACGAGGCGGAGCGCGACGCTGACTACTCGTCAATGAGCAATGCCGAGCTGCTCGCCAAGTTCGACGACATGACCGACTGGATGACCGAGATGTGGTACATCCACGGCCACATCAACTTCGCCCTGCTTTCGGGTGCCAAGCTCAGCGACTACTACACCGAGGTGATGCACCCCGACGATCCGACCGAGGGGTACCAGATTCTACAAGGTCACCACACTCGGCCGGTCGACGCGGCGCACGGTCTGTGGCGGCTCAGCCGAGTCGCTCGCGACAGTGACTCGCTCCGCGCAGCATTCGACGAAAATCATCCGCGTGGTCTCGCCGAGAAACTCGGCGAGACCGACGAGGGGCGATTGTTTCTCGAACAGCTGAATGCGTACCTCTACGACTTCGGGTGGCGTAGCGATGCTGTCTACGACATTGCCGACATACCATGGCGCGAGAACCCCTCGATCCCGCTGGGCAACATCGCCCGCTACATCAACATGCCCGATGGCGACGACCCGATGATCCAGTACGAGCGCGCCGTGAAGCATCGTGAGGATCTCACCGCCAAGATCCGGGCCAAGCTTGCCATCGACCCGGAGCAGCTCGCCAAGTTCGACGAGTTCTATGAGGCGGCTCAGTATGCCGTCCCACTCACCGAGGATCACGCTTTCTACATCGACCAGATGGGCGTCGTGCTGCTTCGCACGTTCGTGCTGGCGGTGGGCGATGCGCTGGTCCGTGACGGCGTGATCGAGAACCGCAGCGATGTCTTCTTCCTCTACCAGGACGAGGTCCGCGATGCCCTCACCAACGGAGGCGACCAGCGCGCCACGGTCACCAAGCGCAGGTCCTCTGTAGAGGCAGCTGCGCAGGCCTCGCCTCCCGGTGCCGTCGGCACCCCGCCACCTCCGCCGCAGCCGGGTGGATTCGTCGACCCCTTCATGGATGCACTCGTCACCCGCCTGCTCGGCATCAAGCCGCCTCCCGAAGGCGAGCAGGATCCCAACGTCATCGATGGCGTTGCCGGATCGCCGGGCATCTACCGCGGCGTCGCACGAGTCGTCCATTCACTCGACGAGGCAGGCGACCTGGAAGATGGCGAGGTCATGGTCTGCGAGATGACCTTGCCGCCGTGGGTGCCCATATTCTCCATCGCCGGTGCCGTGGTCTCCGACGTCGGTGGCGTGATGAGCCACTGCGCCATCGTCGCCCGCGAGTTCAACATCCCGGCAGTCGTCGGCTCGGTCGATGGCACCACGCGCATTGCTACGGGTCAGACGGTAACGGTCGACGGCATCAAGGGTGTCGTCTACCTCGACGGTCGAGAGCTGTAGGAGGGTCTCGCCTCGGCGAAGAGCATGTGTCAAGCCTCTGATGCACTTCGCCGTGTGGCCGCTACTGCCGCGCCCTCAATGGTCGCCGGTCCGACACGCGCGCCACTGCGCTCCGATGCCGACGAGCGTCTGATCCTGCTGGGAACCGCCGGCGCGTCCAATCCCAAGGCGACGCGCGCCGGCTATTCCAACGCGATCGTCGTCGGTGATGTCGCATACGTCGTCGACTGTGGGGAAGGAGTGCATCGTCAGGCGTGGCGCTCCGGGATCTCGATGCATCCAGAGCGGCGGCCGAAGGGCGGCAGCACGATCCGTTCGATCTTCTTCACCCATCTGCATAGCGATCATGTCATCGACTACATCAATCTGATGCTGGGGTTCTGGCCGACCACTCGTGTGGATGTGTTCGGGCCGGGTGAAGCCGGACTGCCCATCACGCCGTACCCGGTCGATCGAGTTGTGCCGCTGCTTTTTCCCGACGCGCCTACGCCCGGCATTCGCGGTCTAACGCAGAAGTTGTTCGAGGCGTTCGCGTACAACATCAACGTGCGCATGGCCGACGAGGCGCGCAAGGATCTCACCGCCAACGTGTTCGTGCACGAGGTCGGGGTTGCTCACGACCAATACCGCCCAGACATCGACCTGGCGGTCGAGGCGAGCGGCACATCGATGGCGACGGCCGCGCCACCCATGGACCCCGTCGAGATCTATCCGCTCGACGAGCACGGCGTGCGGGTCACAGCCATATTGGTGCAGCATGCGCCGGTGTTCCCGGCCATGGCGTACCGCTTCGACACACCGTCCGGATCGGCTGTGTTCAGCGGCGACACCGGCCCGTGCGACAACGTCGTGCGATTGGCACAAGGCGCCGACTATCTGGTGCACGAGGTGATCGATCTTGACTTTGTCAGCAATCGAGTCGCCGGTCTTCCCAACCGCGACAACATCATCAACCACCTCACGGAGTCGCATACCTCGCCAGAGGCCGCCGGTCGCATCGCGGCACGAGCAGGTGTGAGGACGTTGGTGCTCAGCCATCTGGTTCCCGGCGACAGCGAAATTTCCGAGGACAAATGGGAAGCCAGAGCGCGATCCGAGTTCGACGGGAACGTCATCTGCGGTGTCGACCTCGACCAGTTCGCGTTGAGCAAGTGATGACCAGGTTCGTTCGATTTCTCGACCATCTCGAGGCCGCTGTGGTCGAGGGGGTGGCGGCGTTCTGCACGTGATGGCCGCAGCCGTTGATGTTCGCCGACAACCGTCGCGCCTCGAGTTACGCGCGTTCGCCGGTTTGTCGATGGCGTCGGCGGCGATCTCGATTGATCTGATACTTCCTGCCTTCGGTCGTATCCGCACGGACCTGGGACTGGCGTCGAATTCTGCGGCGACGGCAGGGTTGGTCACGGCGTTCTTCCTGGGCATGGCCGTCGGACCGATCCCATTCGGGTTGTTGGCCGACCGATTCGGGCGCCGATGGGTGTTGCTGGCCACATGTGCGTTGTTCGTCGGTGGGGCGGTCTCGGCGGCGGTGGTTCCGAGCCTGCACTTGATGCTGTGGGCACGATTCGTGTGGGGGCTTGGCGCAGCCGGATTGCGAGTGATCGCGGTGGCAACCATCCGTGACCGGTTCGTCGGCAGCGACATGGCACGTGAGATGGCGTTTGCGATGGCCGTTTTCATCTCCGTTCCCGTAGTCGCGCCAGCGCTCGGCGCAGGTTTGATCAACGTCATGCCGTGGCGTGGTACGTTCGTGATCTGCGCGGTGTTTGGAGTAGTGATCGCACTCTGGTCGCTGCGATTGCCCGAGACCCTGGCGGTCGAGCGACGTCAACCCTTGCAGGTCCGGCAAGTAGGGATCGCCACGATGGCGATTGCGCGCAGCCGCGCCGCGCTGCTCTACACGCTGTCGAGCGTGGCGATCTTCGGGGCATTCTCCTCGTACCTGGCGACATCGGAGAGAATCATCGGCGACGTCTTTCATCGGCCGTCTTGGTTTCCATACGTGTTCGGAGGGACTGCGATCTTGATGGGGATCAGTTCGATGACGGTCGGTCGCAACGTCGGCAGGATCGGTGTAGATCGGCTGATCCGCTGGGCCGTGATGGCATACACGGCGGCCGCAGTCGCGATGTACGTGCTGAGCCGTGCGTCGGATGGGCGACCGTCGTTCTGGCCATTCATGATCCTGCTGGCGCTGGTGCTGGTCGGATACAACGTGCTGTTGTCCAATCTCAACGCGGCGGCAATGGTGCCGGTCGGCCACGTCGCCGGCACCGCGGCGGCCGTCTATGCCACCGTGACAACAGCGGGGGCGGCGGTTGTGGGTCAACGATTTGATAGAGCGTTCGACGGCACCGTCAACCCGTTCAGTCTGGCCTTTGCCATCGCCGGCGTTCTGTCGCTGGGCATGGTTCTGACGCTACGACGGCCACGGGCCGGAGAGGTACGTTAGGCCAATGCCCAGCGCGCTCCTGTTCGATGTCGGCGAAGTCTTGATGGAGTCGAACTGGGTGGTCCTCGACGAGCTGGAACGCCGAACCGGTCGTCGATTCGCAGGCCGCGGCGCGATGGATCCTGCCGGCGATCCTGCGTGGCAACGATGCCTGACCGGTGAGATCGACATCGACGAATACTGGAACCAGTTGTCGCAGTCGGGGGGTTACCCCGATCGCATCACGATGTGGCGAGCAATGAGCGTTGAGCTGGGCGCGGGGGTGTTTGCCGACGACGCACTCGCCCTGGTCGACGACGCGCGAGCGGCCGGGATCAAAGTTGGAATCCTCAGTAACGACTTGTATCGATCAGCGACACGCGAGTGGGTGGCCACCCGGCCGGAGTTCGACAGATTCGACGTCCTCGTGGACTGCACCGAGTTCGGCGAGCGCAAACCCGCACCCGGGCCATATCTGAAGGCGGCTGCAGATCTCGGTTTACCGCCGGAAGAGATCGTTTTTCTCGACGACACGCCGTACTGCATCGAGGGTGCTCGCGCAGTCGGCATGATCGCAATACCGATCGATCCGTTGGCTCGCTCGCACGGCTTCGAACGTGCTCGCCGGATGGTCGGTCTGACCCCGCCGACCACGGCCGACCAGCTCGTCGCTGCGGCCGAGGCTGCCTACCGCAGCCAGGACCTGTCGAAGATCATGCCGCTGCTTCACCCCGACATCGTCATCTATTGGAACGGCCACAAGGTTGCGGAAGGGCTCGACGCGGCTCGCCAGTTCCATACCCAACGACTTGGTTTCGGTTCGTCGGGTCGCCGCGGCTATCAACTCCACAAGACGATCCGCGCGGCCGACGGCGACACGATCTGCGTCGAGTGGGAGTCCAGCTATCGCGCCGACGACGGCCAGTTGGTGCATGGGCGGGCCGGCGAGTTCTGGACGATGCGGTATGGGTTGCTGATCGAATGGCACGCCTACTACCACCGAGTGAATGAAGCGGAGGTCCCACAATGACATTTCGGATCGCGGCGATTCAAGCCGCACCGGTGCTGCTCGACAGGCAGGCATCAACCGACAAGGCGTGCGGCCTGATCGCCAAGGCGGGCGAAATGGGGGCAACGATGGCCGCCTTCGGCGAGACATGGTTGCCCGGCTATCCGCGGTGGGTGCATGCCCGAATCCCGTACCATCACCGTCGGGCATTGACGGCCCGCTATCTCGATGCTGCGGTCAGAATTCCCGGGCCTGAGACCGAACAGCTGTGTGCTGCGGCGCGAGCCGCGGGATGCGATGTCGTGATCGGCGTTGCCGAACTCGATGAGACTTCCGCCGGAACTGTCTATTGCACCCTGCTGTTCATCTCCGCCGAAGGTGAGATTCTGGGCAAGCACCGCAAGCTCAAGCCGACCGATGCCGAGCGGACTGCATGGGGCGAGGGCGACGCGACCGGGCTGCGGCCGTATCAGCGGCCGTACGCCTCGATCAGTGGACTCAACTGTTGGGAGCACAACATGGTGCTGCCCGGGTATGCCTTGATGGCTCAAGGGACTCAGGTCCATGTGGCGGCGTTCCCGGGCCACGAAACGGAGCCTGCGGCGATGTCGTCGACCAGGCAACTGCTGCTGGCAAGGGCCTTCGCCTCACAGGGCGCCGCATATGTCGTGCTCGTTGGTGGCCTGATCCATCCCGACGAGATCGCCGACGCAGAACTGCGCAGGGTCGTCTCCACGACACAGCCGATGAACGGTGGGAGCTACATCATCGATCCGATGGGCGAGGTCATCGCCGGCCCTGCCGAGGGTGATGAGATCCTGGTTGCCGATGCGTCGCTCGACATGGTTCGATCGGCGAAGGCGATGTGCGATGTGGCCGGTCACTACTCGCGACCCGATCTCCTGCGACTCGTCATCAATCGCAGCCCATCCCGACGACTTGTCGAAGAGGAGCTTTCATGACCACCGTTGTCATCACGGGCGCGAATCGCGGCTTGGGCTTGGCACTGGCCAAGCACTATCTCGGCCTGGGCGCAACCGTGATCGGAGGCTGCCGCAAACCCGATGCTGCCACGGACCTCGCGGCCGCTGGTGCCGAGGTTCATCAGCTCGACACCGGTTCCGGCGAGTCGATCGCAGCCTTCGCTTCAGCGCTTGGTGGTCGACCTGTCGACGTGCTGTTCAACAATGCAGGCATCGATGCGACGGCGGTCGGTGCCGACGACGGTGCCAGAGGAGCACTCGACATCACCGAGGCGCAGTTCCGTTCGGTGATCGACGTCAACGTGCTGGGACCATTGCTCATGGTGCAGGCCCTGGCCGACAACCTTCGCGCCGCGTCCGGCAAGGTGATCAACGTCTCGTCTCAGGTCGGCTCGTTCGACGTCGCCAAACAAATCGGACGAGATGCTTCGTACACGTCGTCGAAGGCGGCCCTCAACATGCTGTCAGTGAAGCAATCGCAAGTGCTTCAACCGGACGGGGTCAGCGTGATCGCTCTCCATCCTGGCTGGGTGCGCAGCGACATGGGCGGTCCGAGTGCAACGCTCGAACCGGCCGACGCCGCCTCGTCGATCGCAGATGTCGTCGACCGCCTGGCGATCGAGCAAACCGGTTCGTTCTTCCAGTGGGACGGCTCCATCCACCCCTGGTAAGCCGGTGTGCCGGCTTGAGGACCGCGACCTCGGAACAAACGCTGCGGGCGAGGTGCGGGAACCTAGCCGACGATGATCGAAGACGAGTCGACGGTGACCTGGCTGTCGTAATAGGTGACCTGTGGCTCTGACCCGTAGCGGGCGGCCAGGCGGGCACGCCAGGCATCGTCGTACAACGCCTCTGCCTGCTCGCGGCTGTCCCACAGATACACACCACCGGCACTGCGGCCGTCGTCGGCCAGGAGGAAATGCTTGCGACGCAGACCGTCGACGTTTTGATAGTTGGGTGCGCTGGCTTCGAACATGGCCCTGGCCTCGTCACTCGAGAGCGGAGCCGGCAGGGCGAAATTGACGACGGCAACGATCATGCGCTCACCGTAGCCCGGCGGTGCGCCCATGGTTCGACGGATTCGAGCGCAGCCGCAGCCGTGATCAGCAGGTCGTCGCGGCCGACTGGTGCGATCAGCTGGACGCCTCGAGGCAAGCCGTCGGCAGGCCAACCGAGCGGAACACTGATCGCCGGCTGACCGGTGATGTTGAACGGGCGAGTGAATGCGCTGCCGCGGCCCGACTCGTAGCCCTTTGCGTAGTCACCAAGACGTGTCGGCGCGTTCGCCGTGGTCGGGGTGACCAACAGGTCGAACCGTTCCCACCATGTCTCGGCCCGCGCAGTGTGCTCGAGCATGAGGCTCTGGGCGGCGAGTAGTTCGACGGCGCCAAGATTTCGGCCGGCCGAGACCATGCGCCAGGTGGTCGCCTCGAGGTCATTCTCTCCGAGCTGTCGACCGAGCTTGGCGGACCACGTGTCGACCTCGACGGCCACGTTCACCGAGAGCAGTGCGGCGGCAGCCTTCCACAGGGCGGGGTCTGACAGTTCTGACGGTGATGAGATCTCGACGCTGCAGCCCAGACCCTCCAGAAGCGATGCGCAATGCTCGGCGGCGCTGGCGTTGTCGGGGTCGACCGCGCTGCCGCTGAACGCCTGAGTGCACAAGCCGACTCGCAACGGTGCACACGGCCGGCCGACTGCTGGCAGCAGCGGAGGCGAACCGGGCACGGAAATCACGTCGACGAGGGCGGCGGTGTCGCGTACCGATCGGGTGACGACACCCTCGGTGTTCATGCGTGTGCGGGCATCGCCCGCGATGCTGGCAATCGTTCGTCCACGCGACGGCTTCAGGCCGACCAGCCCGCAGTGCGCCGACGGGATGCGAATGGATCCAGAGATGTCGTTGGCATGCGCAGCAGCAACCAGTCGTGCCGCCACGGCGGCAGCGGACCCGCCCGACGATCCACCCGGCGTGAAGTCAAGACCCCATGGATTGTGAGTCGGCCCGAAGGCTTCGGGCTCGCAGGTTCCGACCGAGGCCAACTCGGGGGTGTTCGTTCGACCGAGGGGGATCAGGCCTGCCGCACGGAATGCAAGCGCTAGCGGAGCATCGCTCGCTGCCCGGTAACCCGCGTCGCGGAGGGCGCGCATGCCCATGGTGTATGCCTCGCCGGCTTCGCGGCACCGGTAGTCCTTGAACAGAAATGGCACGCCGCGGAACGGTCCATCGGGCAATGCACGTCCCGCATCGTCGCGTGCCCGTTCGTACTGACGATGCACCATGACGTTGAGCTGAGGGTCGAGTCGCTCGATTCGATCGATCGCCTGCTCGACCAGCTCGCGGGGATGCACCTCGTTGCGGCGCACCAGTTCGGCTTGTGCCGTTGCGTCGAGATCAATGAGGGAATCGTCCACCGTTGACCAGGATCAGTTGGGCGCTGACGAACTTCGAATCGTCGCCGAGCAGATAGCAGTAGGTACCCAGCAAGTCGTCGGGCTCCATGACCCGGCCGAGCGGGGTACCGGTCGGGTCGTAGGTTCCGAGAACCGAGGAGCCTTCTGTCGGTGTAAACCCCGGCCCGACGCAGTTGACGCGGATCTGTTTCGAGCCGAGCTCGAACGCCAACGTCTTGGTCATCGAGATGACCGCACCCTTCGATGCGACGTAGTCCAGGAAGCCCTGCGAACCGTTGAGTGCTGTCGTCGACGAGACGTTGACGATCGAGCCGCCGTTGGGCATGTGCTTGGAGGCTTCGCGAGCGCACAGGAAGGTGCCGCGCACGTTTACTGCCATCATCCGGTCCCACTCGTCGACCGAGATCTCCTGGAACGGTCGTCGCTCCACCAGCAGCGCGGCGTTGTTGACAAGCCCGTCGATGTCGCCGACCTGGTCGAACACGGCGATGACGTCCTGCTCGTCGCTGACGTCGCAGACGATGTCGCAGCCCGGCAGAATGTCGGTCGACGTGACGTGGGCACCACGTTCGCGAAGTTCGCCGACGAGGCGCGCGCCGATGCCGCGGGCTCCTCCAGTGACGACAATCCGCTTGCCTTTCACACTCATTCGGTGACGCTCACGTGGTGGCGCGCTCCACGATGGTGACGACGCCGCGTGTGCCGTCGACCTCGATCAGATCGCCGGTCTTGATGCGCAGCGTGGCGACTGAGGTGCCGACCACACAGGGTATGCCGTACTCGCGGCTGACCGTGGCGGCGTGGGTCAGCGAGCCGCCACCGTCGCACACGCAGGCACCGATGATGGCGAACGCAGGTGTCCAGTTCGGCGATGTGGCCTCGGTGACCAAGATCTCGCCCTCTTCCAAGTCGAACAGCTCGGTGGCCGACACCATCACGCGCGCCCGGCCGGTATAGGTGCCGGCCGACGCTGGGAACCCGTTGAGCGTGGTCGTATGCGGATCTGCCTTGAGTCCTTCGAAGTAGTGCTTGTGCATGCCGAAGATCTCGATCAGCACCGGATCTTCGACCTTCTCCGGCAGAGTGCCGACGACTTTCGGAATCGACCCGCGTAGCCCCTGGTAGTGGTCGTAATATTCGTGGCGGGCCGTGGCGATCGACTGCTTGTCCTTCCATGCCACGTCGCCGCGGCACACTTCCATCAGTTCAGGGAAGAACAAGAAGGTGGTGTCGTCGTAGGTGTCGGCGCCGACAGCCTCGGCTGCCGCCAGCGCACCGCGACGCATCGGGATCGACGAGCGCAGGTCGATGTAGTAGTTGTGGTCCTCGTTCCACCACGCGAAGTTGGCGACGGTGCAGATCCCGAGCAACTCGTTGAACCCGGCGAGTTCGCCGCCGTTCAACATCGACCGTGCTGCCTCGATGGCCTCATCGCGCTCACGGTGCGAGTCGACCAGCGACTTGTCGAAGTCGTGACGCTCTGTCATCTGCACGAAGTTGCGCAGCTGACCGAGCGGCGACGCCTGGTCTTCGATCCACGACGGGATATTGATGTCGGCGATGCCCTCGGTGCGCCAGCCATGCACCTTCAAGAAGTCGTCGAACTTGGTCAGCCAGATCGAGGCGTTGCCTCCCGCCTTTGACAATGCATCCCGGATCTGGTTTGGCTCGTGGTCGAAGAGGTCGGCGATGCCCAGTCGCTTCGCCTCATCGGAGAGATCCCACATCGCCCGGTCGGTCTCCATGATCTTGGAGTCGCGGCCCTGCAGCATCTTGGCGATGTTGCCTGGGTCGATTCCGTTGCCGGCGCACAACCCGTAGAGCTGAAGATAGATCGCGAGCAATGGGTACATGATCTCGAAGTGGATCTCCCACGCACGGGTGTTGAACGTGCGGGCGTCCGTGATGTACTGGCCGATCTCGGCGAGTGACTTGCCGGCGAAGTCGTAGCTCTCGAAGTAGCCGAGCCCGAGCTCGAGCTCCCACTTGCGCTCGTCCCAGATTGCGTCGAAGTTGCCGAGGAACTTGGGCATGTTCTTCTCGATGCGAGCCGCGCGGTAGCTGATCTCCCACTGCGACGCGACCGGCACCTCACCCTCGTACAGAAATGGTCCACCCATGCGTTGCACAAGTCCGCCGGCCGGTGGCAGCGGCAACTGGTGTGCAGCGAGCTGCGTCGACCACGCCGCACCCGTGACAAATTGGAAGCCGAGCGGAGAGAAGCCCCGCGGCCAGTGGAAGTCGACGAACCAGAAGCGCGACTCGTCCTCCTTGGTGAACGGACCCGACTTCATCCGCAGCCAGGGATCGTCGATGTGTTCCGGTTTCCAGCCCGGATACCAGTCGAGGAACTGGTCGACGGGAACGATCTCTGCCATGGTCATGACCCCCAAGTAGTCGGTGTGCAGAACCCGTCCCACATACGGGCTGCGAGCGGCGATGCTATATCACGCAGTTGAAATCACTCACGTCCGTCAAAGCAACGCAATCCCGTTGGTGGCCTTCAGTCGCATAGCCCGGGTTTGGCACACAGCAATCCTGGCATGAGCGCGACGCGTGACGCGCCCACTAGCTTCGCCGGCGTGAACGAATCGAACCTGCTGCAATCTGCCATCGAAGCCGCCAGGGCTGGTGGAGCGAGGTTGATGGACGGTCTGCTGCGCCCGCCCGAGATCATCCAGAAGTCGGCCCGCTCGAACATAGTCACGTGGGCGGATGAGGCATCGCAGGCGACGATCGTGGAGTTGCTGCTCGGTCGATATCCCGACCATGCCATCCTCGGCGAGGAGGGTTCGGCGGGCAATCCTGAAGGGCCGTACACATGGATCGTCGATCCCCTCGATGGCACCTCGAACTACGCCAGGGGCATGTCGCCCTGGGGCGTGTCGATCGCAGTCCGCAAGACGGGTGGTCCACTGCTCGCAGGTGTGATCCTCGACCCATTGCGTGACGAGATGTTCGCCGTCGAGCGCGGCGGGGGGACGACCTGCCAGCCGAGCGACACCGTCGACGTCGGCAAGGCGTTGATAGCTACAGGTCTGCAGAACGATGATCCTGCGAGCATTCACGAGCACGCGTTGCGGATCGAGCAGATGCATCTCCACTGCCGGGGCACGCGCAGTATCGGTTGCCCGTCGTTTGCCTTGGCGTATGTGGCGGCCGGCAAGCTCGACGGGTTCGTCGAGAAGGACGCCACCTACGCGTGGGATGTCGCTGCCGCGGTGCTGCTGCTTGAGGAGGCTGGGGGAGTGGCGACAGACTTCGACGGCGGGCCGGTCAACCTCGGCGTCGGCGTCACCAACATCGTCGCCTCCAACGCACGGATTCACAGTGACCTGGTCGACATCGTCAACTTGAGGAGGGCCTGACATGGCACGATTGGAGGCGAAGCGGGCGATCATCACCGGCGGAGCCAGCGGCCTGGGAGCAGCGATCGCTCACCGGTTTGCGGGCGAGGGCGCCGTCGTGGCAGTGATCGATCTGCCACACATGGTCGAACGCGCGCTCACGGTCGTCGACGAGTTGAACGGAGCTGGCGCGGAAGCGCATTTCGTTCCCGGCGACGTGCTCGATGCCGAATCGATCCGCGGCGCCATCGACCATGCCGCTGCAGAAATGGGTGGAGTCGATCTGTGCGTCGCTTCGGCTGGCGTCGCAGCGCACCCCGACGCTGGGTTCCGTGGCTTGCTGGACCTTGATCCGGAACACTTCGACTTCGTCTACGATGTCAACGTCCGCGGCGTCTTCCTCACGGCTCAACGCGCTGCACAATTGATGATCGCCGCCGGCCACGGTGGCAGCATCGTGACGCTTGCGTCCATCGCGTCGAAACGACCGTCTGCGGGTGTGTACAGCGTGTCGAAGGCCGCGCTCTGGATGCTCACCCGCTCGCTGGCCGGCGAGCTGGCCTTGCACAAGATCCGAGTCAATGCGATCGGTCCTGCCTATGTGACGACCGAGATGCTCGCCGGCATCGTGTCAGGGGCGGTCGGCGACGATCCCGTGGCACAGCAGGCGTGGTATGACCAGCGCGCAGCGCAGTTGCCGCTCGGCGTGCTGCCCTCGCTGCTCGACATCGCCAACACTGCCCTGTTCCTGTGCAGCGACGAGGCTGCCTCATTCACCGGTTCGATACTGCACCCCGATGGTGGGATGACCTCGGCCACTGGTGGCGGTTGAGGTGCCCGTCGTCGACCTCGGCGTGCCTGCGTCGACACTGGCATCGGGCGTCGTCGTGCATCACGGTGTCGAGTTCGCCACCGTCGAGGGATTCCGGCCGTTGCTGCTCGAGCTGTATTTGCCGGCTCCCAGTTCTGCGCCATCGCCGGCGATCGTGTACCTCCACGGAGGTGGCTGGGCGGTCGGCACCCGTCGGCGATTTGGTCGGGCCTTCGCATCGTGGTCACCCACCCCACTCGACCTGCTCGCCCAGGCCGGCTTTGCGGTGGCCACCGTCGACTACCGCCTCAGTGGCGAGGCGCGGTTTCCCGCGCAACTCCACGATGTGAAGGCGGCGGTCCGGTGGTTGCGCGGCAACGCCGAACGCCTCGGCGTCGATCCGGCCAGGCTGATCACTTGGGGAGAATCCGCCGGCGGCCACCTGGCCGTGCTGGCCGGCCTCAGCGCTGATGTTGCCGAGTTCGAGGGTGGGATTGGCGATTGCCCTGGAGAGTCGAGCGCACTCAGCGGTGTCGTCGATTGGTACGGACCGATGAATCTTCTTTCGCTGAGCTCGCAACACGCCGCCGGCAGCGACAAGCGACCCGACGATGCAGACTCGTGGGAGTCGTCGTTGGTGGGCACGCCGCTACAGACCGACCCGGCCCGCGCTCGCGCCGCCAGCCCCATCTCGTACGTGAATGCTGCCGCCCCGCCCATCCAGATCCATCACGGCAACGTCGATACCCAGGTGCCGTTTGCGCAGAGCGTCGAGTTCGTCGATGCCCTCCGCCAGGCCGGTGGCATCGCCGACCTGATCGTCGTGGAAGGCAGTGACCACTTCTGGACGGGCGCGCCCGATGTCGCTGCGATCTTCGGTGCTTCCCTAGCCTTCGCCCAACGCATCACCATGCACTGAACCGCAGCATCACCCGGAGGAGAACGATGAGTAGTCAACCGTTGGATAGCGCCACCGAGTGGGTCGCCGAGCACACCCGCACGTACGTCGAAACCGGAGGCGAGGACGGGTACCTGTGGCGTGGATATCCCACGCTCGTCCTGACGACCACGGGTCGCAAGTCGGGCGACCTGCGCCGCAACGCCTTGATCTTCGGCCGCGACGGCGACGACTACATCCTGGTTGCGTCCTACGGCGGCCGTCCGCAGCATCCGTTGTGGTACCTCAACCTCGTCGCTGACCCAGCGGTGACGATTCAAGACCGGGCCGACGTCATTCGTGGGGTGGCCGAAACGATTCCTGAGGGGAGTGTCA
>JAYTZE010000840.1:0-4965 GCA_043742385.1 Ilumatobacteraceae bacterium | reverse complement strand
CCAGCGTCGGCTCGTACCTGCTGGCCATCGGCATCTTGTTGTTCCTGGTCAACGTGTGGCACACCACCCGCAAAGGTGCTGCCGCACCGCTCGATCCGTGGGACGCGCGCAGCCTCGAATGGCTCACCACCAGCCCGCCGAAGGCGCATAACTTTGACGTCGTGCCCCAGGTGCACGCCCTCGATGAGTATTTCCATAGAAAGTACGAAGAGGTCGATACAGACAACGGACCTCGCCTGGTGAAGGTGCGCACCGCGGAAGAGTTGCAGGCCGAGCAAGAGGCCAATGCCGACAAGCACATTCACATGCCATCGCCGTCGTACTGGCCCATGGTGCTGGCCATCGCCCTACCGATCATGGCTTACGGGATCATCTACTCGAAGCTGCTCACGGTCGCCGGTGGTGCCATCTTGTTGCTGGCGATGTTTGCATGGTCGCTCGAGCCGTCGGTCGCCGACGACAGCGACTACGACCCACCGGTGCAGGGTGGGGAACCAGGTAAGGAGCTCGCCAGTGTCTGAGGCAACGCTCACCGAAACTCATGGCGGCCATGCCGCCAGCTCGACAGGCCTCAGCAACAACAAGCTGGCGATGTGGCTGTTCCTGGGCAGCGAGTGTCTGCTGTTCGGCGGACTCATCTCGACGTACATGCTGTACCGCGGCAGGCACACCGGGTCGCCCGGGCCGGCGCAGTTGTGGGACATCCCACTCACGTCGGTGTCGAGCTTCATCTTGTTGATGAGCTCGCTCACCATGGTGCTGGCGGTCAGTGCGGCGCAACAACGCGACGACCGGCTGACGAATCTGTGGCTCGCGGTCACCGCCCTGCTGGGCGCGACCTTCGTGGGCGCTCAGGTGTTCGAGTTCACGACGTTCTACCACGAGGGCGTCGGCTTCACGACCAGCCTGTTCAGCTCGAGCTTCTACACACTCACGGGGTTCCACGGCATCCACGTGACCGTCGGCATCATCATGCTGATGGCCCTGGTCGGCATCATCTCGCGGAGCTCGGTGCCAGGCGACAAGGCCGAGGTTGTCGAACTGATCGGTTTGTACTGGCACTTCGTCGACATCATCTGGATCGTGATCTTCACCCTCGTCTACCTGATTCCGGCATGAGGTTCGCACGATGACCACCACTCAGCCCGCAGAGCACACCGATCACGGCGATCACGGCGACCACGGCGAGGAACACGGGCACAAGCCGAACAGCTTTTACATCAAGGTCGCCGTCGCGCTGGCGATCGTCACGGCGGTCGAGGTCGGTCTGTACTACCTCGAACTCGGCAAGTGGTTCATGCCGATCCTGTTGATCTTGATGGCCGTCAAGTTCCTCACGGTCGTCTCGTTGTTCATGCACCTCAAGTACGACAACAAGATGTTCGCCATGTTGTTCTACTCCGGACTGATCTTGGCGTTGCTGGTCTATATCGCTGCGCTGATGACGTTCCGATTCTTCGACGGCAGCTAGCAGATGCTCGGCGCGACCTTCGCCGACCCGTGGAAGTTCGAGGCGAACCCTGAGGTCTATCTGCTGGTCGTCTTCTTGACTGCTGCATACGTGTACGCCATGCGCGTGATCGGTCCTCGAGCGGTCCCCCATGGTCAGCCCGTGTTCACGCGCCGCAATGTGTGGTGCTTCGGCGGAGCGATGGTGTTGTTGTTCACCGCCAGCACGTGGCCGCTGCATCACATCGCCGAGGACTATCTCTACTCCGCGCACATGCTTCAGCACATGATGCTCAGCTACTTCATGCCGTCGTTGGTCTTGCTGGCGACGCCCACGTGGTTGATGCGATTGCTCGTCGGTACGGGGCGCACATGGCGGGTCGTCACGTTCATGACCAAGCCGGTGGTTGCCGCGGTTGTGTTCAACGTCGCGGTGATGGTCACCCACATCCCGCCGGTGGTCAACGCCTCGGTGCAGAGCGCGCCGCTTCACTACGGACTACATCTGCTGCTGGTGCTCACTGCGGTGTTGATGTGGATGCCCGTCGTCGGGCCGTTCCACGAGCTGCGCATCAGCGACGCTGCCAAGCCGATCTATCTGTTCTTGCAGAGTGTGGTCCCTACCGTGCCGGCCGGCTGGCTGACGTTCGCCGAGGGCGTGGTCTACAAGCAGTACAACCAGCCGGTGCGGGTGTGGGGTATCAGCCCAACCGATGACCAGCAGATCGCCGGCGCGATCATGAAGATCGGCGGGTCCTTCTTCTTGTGGGCGCTCGTCGTTTTCTACTTCTTCAAGCGTTTCGCGACGACCTGGAAAGAGGACAACACCTATCGTCGGCCGCCGCTGACTTTTGATCAGGTGCAGTCCGAGTTCGACAGCACGCCTGCTCCCCCCGAGAAGGTCGGCTAGTCCCAGCGAAACAGGCGCGACGCCAGCAACGGCGTCACCAGGGCCCAGACACACAGCACGATCCACGACCGCGTGGGCTGCGTCGCCGCGCTGCCGAGGGTGTCGCGTAGCACGTCGGCCAAGGCACCGGATGGCAACATATGCGCCACTGCGCGTATCTCGCCAGGAAGCTTGGCGAACGGGATGACCATGCCCCCGAGCAGCAGCAGCACGACGTACAGCCCGTTCTGAGCCGCCAAGTTCACCTCGCCCGGAAGCCGCCCCGCGATGGTCAGGCCGATGCCGGCAAAGGCCGTCGTGCCGACGATGACGCCAACCACAGCGAGCAGCCAACTCGGCGAGTCGGGGTCCCAACCAAGTGCAAATGCGACAGGGATCAGCACGGCAAACTGCACGATCTCGACGGCGATCACCGACCCGATCTTGGCGGCGATCAACCGTGGACGCCCGAGCGGTGTGGTGCCAAGGCGCTTCAACACGTGATAGCTGCGTTCGAACCCGGTACCGATGCCGAGGCTGACCATTGCCGTACTCATCGTGGCCAGGGCGAGGATTCCGGGAGCGAGGAAGTCGATCGGCTCTGCCGTGTCAGTCGGCAACACATCGACCAGGCTGAAGAACACCAACAGCAGCACGGGAATGCCGAGCGTCAACAACAACTGCTCGCCGTTGCCGGCCAGACGCCGGACTTCGGCGCGCAGTTGCACCAGGGCGACGTTCACGACTGATCACCACCGACGAGACGTCGGAACACGTCCTCCAGGCGTTGCCCCCCGGCGCGTAGGTCGTGCAGCGGATGGCCGGCCTCGGCCAGCCAATCACCGAGTTGGGCCATCAGCCGCGGCTGGGGTGGGGCATCGATGACGTACTCGTCGATACCGACCTCGCTGGCGACGATCCCGGTGGCGGCCGCTAGGGCCCGCAGATCCAGTCCTGGGTCGCTACGAAAACGGATCTCGTCGTGACCCTTGCGCAGTTCAGCCAGCGTGCCATCGGCTACCAGTGCGCCGTGGTCGATGATCACCATCCGGTCTGCCAGTCGCTCGGCCTCGTCGAGTTCGTGCGTGGCCAGCACCACGGCGCATCCGTTCGCTGCCAGGTCGCGGATAATGCCGCGGATCGCATCACGACCATTGATGTCGACCCCCGACGTCGGTTCGTCGAGGAACGCGACCTCGGGCTTGGCTGCCAAGGCCAGGGCCAACAACAGGCGTTGTCGCTCGCCACCCGACAGCCGTCGCCACGTTGCCTTGCTCCTGCCGGCCAGCCCGACAGCGTCGACCAGCGCAACCGCGTCGGCGCCGTTGCGGTACAGCGCGGCGTAATGCCGAACGGTGTCGAGCACCGCTGAACTGGGGTACACGCCACCCTCTTGCAGCATCACGCCCATGCGTTTGCTGAGCTGTCGCTGCTGGGTGGCGGGATCGAAGCCGAGCACCCGAACCGCGCCGTTTGTAGGACGGCGATACCCCTCGCACACCTCGATCGTCGACGTCTTGCCGGCGCCGTTCGGGCCGAGCACCGTGGTGACCTGCCCGGCTTCGGCAATGAACGAGATGTCGTCGACGGCTACGAAGTCGCCGTGTCGAATCGACAGACGCTCGACCTCCACCGCACTCACAGCGTGCGACCCTAGGCGAAGCTCCGGACGAATTCGCGATCAAGTCGTCGCTCGATCGAGCCGATCACTGGGCATGGCGCGGTTCTCCGTGGTGATGCCGGCTCTCGACGAGCAGGCCGATCTGGGACGCAGCCTGCGCGCCGTCGGGCGTGCCGCGCAGGCGATCCGGACGGAGGCCGAAGTAGTCGTCGTCGTGGCCGGTAGCGAGGGTGCACATGCCCGTGCAGCCGCAGCAATGGGAGCCGCCGTCGTCACAACGGCGCGGTCGAGCATCTCTGCTGCTCGCAATGCCGGCGCCCGCATCGCGACCGGCCAGATCCTGGTGACGATCGATGCCGATCGGCTGATGTCGCCCGTCGCCTTCGCGGAGATTGAACGATTGTTGGCGACCGGGTGCTATGTGGGTGGCGGGGCGATCCAACACGCCGAACGGCACACCCTGGCGATCGACGTGGCGCTCGCCATGTCGAGGCTCACTACGTACTTGAATGGCCTCGGCGGTGGGATGTACTGGTGCCGTCGTGACGATTTCGACGCCATCGGCGGATTCGACGAGCGCGTCACGACCGTCGATGACCTTGACTTCGCCCGCCGGCTTCGCGATCACGGTCTGCGCACCGGGCGCAAGTTCATCAATCTTCGCCAGGCTCCCGTGACGACATCGTGCCGTCGTGGCTCGACCAGGCAATTCTCCTACGCCCTCACCCGCTGAGCACCAGTAACCTCTCCGATCTGTGATCGATGTCCGTTTGTTGCGAACCGAACCCGACGCGGTCCGCATCGCCCTGGCCCGGCGCGGTCAACGCGAGATACTCGACCAACTGGACCGGGCGATTGCGTTCGACGCACTCTCGCGCGACATCATCGCCAAGCGCGACGCGATTCGTGCCGAAGTCAACGATCTGTCGAAGGCCGTCGGTCAAATGCGCCGTACTGGCGACACACATGGTGCCGAAGAATTGCAACTGCGCAGCCGGGCCCTCGG
>JAYTZE010000839.1:0-9867 GCA_043742385.1 Ilumatobacteraceae bacterium | reverse complement strand
CGAAGGTGATGGAGCGACTCGGCATCGGTCCCGACGTGTGCTTGGGTCGCAATCCTCGGCTCGTCTTCGGGCGTATGACCGGGTGGGGCCAGTCCGGTTCGTTCGCCGATGCGGCCGGTCACGACATCAACTACATCTCTCTCGCTGGTGCTCTTGCCCACTTCGGGCGCGCTGGGCAGGCTCCGGTGCCACCGCTGAACATGGTTGGCGACTTCGGTGGAGGCGGCATGTTCTTGGCGTACGGAGTGGTGTGTGGATTGTTGGAGGCACAACGCAGCGGACGCGGTCAGGTCGTCGACGCGGCCATGGTTGACGGAGCCGCCGTGCTGATGAGCATGTTCTGGTCGTTCAGGAGCATCGGTCTGTTCGATGAGGATCAGCGAGGGACGAACCTCCTCGACACCGGCGCCCACTTCTACGACGTCTATCAGTGTGCCGATGGCGGCTACATTTCCATCGGCTCGATCGAGCCACAGTTCTACGCCGAGTTGCTGCGGTTGACCGGTCTCGATGGCGACACCGAGTTCGCCAGGCAGATGGACAAGTCGGCGTGGCCACACCTGAAGAAGCGGTTGACCGAGTTGTTCGCGACGAAATCACGCGACGAGTGGTGCGCGCTGATGGAGACCACCGATGTTTGTTTCGCACCGGTGCTGACGATGAGTGAGGCGGCGCAGCATCCGCACAATGTGGAGCGCGGCACCTTCGTCGACATTGCCGGCACCATGCAACCGGCACCGTCGCCCAGGTTCTCGAGGACGGCAGTCGAGATCACGATGCCGCCAGCGCATCCCGGCCAGCACTCGGTAGAAATTCTGCGCGACTGGGGCTTTGATGCCGCCAGAATTGCCGAACTGATCGCCAGCCACGTCGTCGTTGCCGGGTGATCGCTCGTACGGAACGGCTTCGAAGGGAACATTGATGGGAACACTGGTCTGCTTTCACGCTCACCCCGACGACGAGTCGATCAGCACCGGCGGCTCGTTGGCCAGGGCGAGTGCGGAAGGGCACCGTGTCGTCGTGGTCATCGCTACCGACGGCGCCTATGGCGAGGTGCCCGACGACCTGGCCGCCGGTGAGTCGCTGGTCGACCGGCGACGCGCAGAGACGGCACGGTCGGCGGCGGCGCTCGGCGTACATCGAGTGGAGTGGCTTGGCTACAAAGACAGCGGAATGACGGGTTGGGAGCAGAACAGCGATCCGGCGTCGTTCCTGCAGGCGCCGCTCGACGCGGCAGCAGAACGACTCGCTGGAATCCTCCGCGAGGAGCGCGCCGATGTCGTCACGGTCTATGACTGGCACGGCAACTACGGGCACCCCGACCACATCAAGGTCCATACCGTCGGTCACCTCGCCGCCGAGTTGGCCGGTGTCGACAAGGTGTTCGAGGCGACGATGAACCGCGATCACATCGTGCGCATGATGGAGGCGGCTCGCCAGGCCGGTACACCGATCAGCGAGGAAGACGACTTCGATCCGAACGGCGCCGCCGACGACGGCAATCCATTCGGAATGGCAGAGGCCGAGATCACGCACGCCGTCGATGTGACGGGTTACTTGGCTGCCAAGCGCGAGTCGTTGCGCTCGCACCGCAGCCAGATCACTGATACCAGCTTCTTCCTGGAGATGCCCGACGAGGCCTTCGCTCACGCGTTCGGCACCGAGTGGTTCATCGAGAAGGGGGGCCGGCCGGGGCTACGTACTGGCTGGTTGTTCGAATGACCCGCTTGTACCTCGTTCGTCACGGACGAGCTGCTGCAGGTTGGGACACCGACCCGGATCCAAGGCTCGACGAAATCGGGCAGCGTCAGGCGGCGGCTGTTGCCGCGCGACTCGCTCCGCTCGGACCAATGCCGATACTGACCAGCCCACTCTTGCGCTGTCGCGAGACCGCTGCTCCGCTCGGTCAGCTCTGGCAGGTGGAGCCACGCATCGAACCGGCCGTCGCCGAGATTCCATCACCGCTGGGCATTCCCATGGCCGAGCGCATCGACTGGTTGCGAGTGGCGATGCAGGGCAACTGGAGTGATCTCGGACCCCGATACGTCGCCTACCGTGAACAGGTGGTCAGCGCCTTGTGTGCGAAGGCGGTCGATTCGGTCGTATTCAGCCACTTTGTTGCGATCAACGCGGCCATTGGCACAGCGGTCGGCGACGATCGCCTGGCGGTTCGTAGCCTCGACAACTGTTCGGTGACCGTCCTCGACGTCGTCGCCGGCGTATTACAGCTTGTTGAAAGTGGCCACGAGACAGACACGTTGATCAGGTAATCGGCACGACGCGTGCCAGACTTCCACTGTGAAGTCGATTCGCCTTGCACCCCTGGTCCTCATCGCTCTGGCGATCGCCGGTTGCAGTGACGATGATCCAGCGACAACCGACAGCGGGTCGACTTCGTCGTCGGTCGCCGCCGCAACGTCGACGTCATCGGTATCCGCCACCACCAGCACGACCATTCCAGTCACCACTGCGGCGCCGACATCGACCAGTACATCGACCACGTCGACCACGTCGTCGACGACAACATCGACGACGTTGGCGCCTGGCGCCGAACTCGTGTTGCGCATCAATGGCCTGGGCGACGCGGCCTTTGGCGCCGACCCGGAGGGCGTCATCGCCTACGTCTCGTCGATCATCGGGGCCGCGACGGTCGACACCGGCTGGGTCGACCCATTGTCGGTCGGCGCCTGTCCCGGCACAGAGTTTCGACAAGTCTTCTGGGCCGATCTCGTGCTGCAGTTCAGCGACGACAGCAGCGTGACGTCGGGTCGCCGGCATTTCTTTTCGTATGTCTATGGCCCGAGCTTCGGGACCGAGATCGCGCCAGCCGGACTGAAAACCGACGCGGGCATCGGTATCGGTTCGACGGTGGCCGAACTCACCGGCACCTATCCGACTGCGGTCATCAACCCCGGCGACGATTTCGGCGGACCCAACTTCTTCCTCAACGATGGTCTCGCAGGATTTCTCACTGGTATCGAACCGACCGATACCGTGACATCGGTGCTTGGTGGACAAGGGTGTGGCGGATGAAGCGGATGTTGCCGGTCACCGAACTGGCTCGCGACGAGCGGTTCTCACGGATGGCTATCGAAGACGCAGTGTTCGACCCACGCAATCTCGCGCCGAGCGCGCAGCGAAATACCTTGGCCCCGACGTACGAGAACGCCACCGACAATGCCCGCGGGCTGATGCATGGCATCTTCGTCGGCGAGATCCAGGCGCTCGAGGGTGCAGGTCGAACGTGTTTCGATTTCGATCTCGGTGAAGGCCGCGATCAAGCACCGCTGGGGTTGAAGCTCGACATGGCCAGGCAGTGTTGGGACGAGGCCCGGCACGTCGAGATCAGCATCAAGCTCGGTGAACACATGGGGTCCGAAATCGGCGAGTTCGCCGAGCAGACGCTGCTGTACGAAGCAGCGTGCAACCCCGACCCGGTGTTGCGGCTCACCGGTGTCAACCGGGCGCTCGAGGGTCTGGCGATCGACGTGTTCAAGACCATGCGCGACTTCGGCACAGTGCTCGCAGATCCGGTGCTCGAGTTCGCTGAGGACTGGATGTTGGCGGACGAGGTCACTCACGTGAAGATGGGCAGCGACTGGCTACGACGCCTCACCGCCCAGGATCCGCAGCGCCAGAAGGAGGCGCTCGACTTCCAGAAGGCGGTCGACAAGCTGTTCAGCTTCGGCGGCTTCCGGGGTGAGCGCGACGAGAACCCGGTGCATCTCGCCCGCAACTTCCGCCGCCTGGCGGGCTTCTCCGACGACGAGATCACCGAATTGGTCGAGATCTCTGCGACCGCCTTTCACGAGGCGCAAACACAGCAGGCTTCTCGGGCTGCGACGGCAACACAGGGCTGATCGATCTGGGCGCTGTAGCGGTACACGATTTCCATGAGAACTTCGCCTGGTTCATGATCGTCGGCAACGCGTTGGCTGGCACGTGGGCGATGGCCGCCAACTGGTTGCCACAGATGCGCACACGTGCCCTGTGGTGGTTCATTGCCATCGCCGAACTCACGGTCTTCGTCCAG
Source organism: Ilumatobacteraceae bacterium (assembly GCA_043742385.1). Taxonomy (GTDB): domain Bacteria; phylum Actinomycetota; class Acidimicrobiia; order Acidimicrobiales; family Ilumatobacteraceae; genus JAENVT01. Next base: position 5,834 of record JAYTZE010000839.1, on the reverse strand, counting down.
GTCATCCTCGGTGTGATCCTGGTGAACAAGTACAAGTTCCAGTTCCCGAAGTTCCACGCCTTCTACGGGTTCGTCGCAATCATCGCCATCGCCATCATCTACTCCTACCGCGTGCAGATGAAGCATCGCCTCTACCTGTTGTACGGACTGGGGAGCCTGTTCATCGCCGGCCTCGGGATCCGCGCCATGTTGGTCGGCCAGGTTCGCTAGCCGGCGAGATGTTCTTCCAGGGCGTCGAGCGCCATGCACAATTGGGCCGGCATCTTGCCGTCGAACTGGGCGTAGTGCTGGCGGATCTGGGGGATCGCGTCGCTCCACCCGGCGGTATCGACGGTGAGCAGGGCGTCGAGGTCGTCGGCACTGATCGCGAGACCGTCGGTGTCCAGGTCGCCCTCGGTGGGTAGGAGCCCGATTGGCGTCTCGACCGCGTTGGTCTGACCGGCCACGCGCTCGAACACCCACTTCAGCACGCGGCTGTTCTCACCGTATCCAGGCCACAGGAACCGACCTTCGTCGTCGCGACGGAACCAATTGACGAAGAAGATCTTGGGCAGGTGAGCCGCGTCGGTGTTCTTGCCGATCGCCAACCAATGCGCGAAGTAGTCGGCCATGTTGTACCCGCAGAACGGCAGCATCGCCATCGGGTCGAAGCGCAGCTTGCCGACGGCGCCCTGCTGGGCAGCAGTCGTCTCGCTGGCCATGATCGACCCCAAGAACACTCCATGCTCCCAGTCGAATGCCTGCGTCACCAACGGCACCGTGGTGCGCCGCCGGCCACCGAACAAAATCGCGCTGATCGGCACGCCGGCGGGATCTTGCCATTCCGGCGCGATCGATGGGCATTGCGCGGCGGGAGCAGTGAATCGAGCGTTGGGATGGGCCGCAGGTGTCTCGGTTTCCGGTGACCAACTCTGACCACGCCAGTCGGTGGCGTGAGCCGGCTTGTCGTTGCTCATCCCCTCCCACCACACGTCGCCATCGCTGGTGAGTGCGGTGTTGGTGAAGATGCAATTGCCCCACATCGTGTCCATTGCGTTGGGGTTGGTGTCGTAGCCGGTGCCGGGCGCCACACCGAAGAAGCCTGCCTCGGGGTTGATTGCGTAGAGCCGACCGTCAGCGCCGAACTTCATCCAACAGATGTCGTCGCCGACCGTCTCGGCCGTCCAGCCGGGAATCGTCGGCTGCAGCATGGCCAGGTTGGTCTTTCCGCATGCGGATGGGAACGCGGCGGCGATGTACTTCGATTCGCCGGCAGGATTGGTGAGCTTCAGGATCAGCATGTGCTCGGCCAACCAGCCATCGTCACGGGCCATCACCGAGGCGATGCGCAACGCGAAGCACTTCTTGCCCAGGAGGGCGTTGCCCCCGTATCCCGAACCGAACGACCAGATCTCGCGGGTCTCGGGGAAGTGAACGATGTACTTGTTGTCGGGGTTGCATGGCCAAGCGCTGTCGGCCTCGCCAGGTGCCAGGGGAGCACCCACGGAGTGCACGCACGGGACCCATTGATGATCGCCGAGCACCTCCAGCGCGCCCTTGCCCATGCGCGTCATGATCCGCATGCTCACCGCCACGTAGGCGCTGTCGGTCAATTGCACGCCGATGTGAGCGATTCGCGAGCCGAGCGGGCCCATGCTGAACGGCACGACGTACATCGTGCGACCACGCATCGCGCCGGTATAGAGCGTCTTCATCTCGGCGCGCATCGCCGACGGTTCGCGCCAGTTGTTGGTTGGACCTGCGTCGGCGGGATCTGTCGAGCAAATGAACGTGCGATCCTCGACGCGGGCGACGTCGCCGGGGTCACTGTGTGCCCAGTAGCTATTTGGCCGCTTGGCTTCGTCGAGCTGGGTGAAGGTGCCACAGTCCACCAGGCCCTGGCAGAGCTGCTCGTACTCCTGTTCGGAGCCATCGCACCAGTGGATGTCGTGTGGTTGCAGGACGGCGGCCCACTCGTTCACCCAGGCTTTCAGGCGTTCGTTTGTGGTGGAATCACTCATCGGTTTTCGACTCCTTGGGAAACGTCGCGCCGATGCTCGGATCGCTACAGAAAGGGTATCGTCAGGCGCCCGGCGTCTTCATATCCGCTTCGGAGCCCAGGCGCAGCTTCGTTGCACGACCGGCCTCGTCGACGTTGAAGACGACCCGCTGGCCCTGGCGCAGCATGCGGAAGATCGAGCCCTCGAGTGCGTCGACGGCGAGGTCGAACTCGGCGAGCGTGGTGTCGCTGACGACGCTGCCGTCACCCGTCGACGGGTCGTAACTCTTGATGACGCCTTGCATGACGCCTCGGTCTCAGCCGGCCTTGACGATCTTGCCACTCTTGATGCAACCCGTGCAGACGTACATCCGCTTCGGGGTGCTGCCGATGAGGGCCTTCACGCGCTGGATGTTCGGGTTCCAACGGCGCTTGGTGCGCCGGTGGGAGTGCGACACGTTCATACCCCAGCTGGGGCCCTTGCCACACACTTCACATACTGCTGCCATGATGGTTCTTCCTCGACGAGATCAAACGAGCTTGGAGATGCTACCAGCGAGTTGCAGCCGTCGACACGCCCCGCGCGCCCCTAGTGTGTCGGAGTGCCCACATTGGAACGGTTCAGCCCCGAGGCCTTACGCAGCACGGTCATCACGTTTCGAGACACCATGAAGATCCACGCCGAGGGCATCAATCGGCTCAACGTCTACCCCGTTCCCGATGGGGATACCGGCACCAACATGGCCCGCACGCTCGACGCCGTGGTTGCCGAGCTCGACCTCGCCGAGCCGGAACTGCAGCCGACCTGCGATGCAATCAGCCACGGAAGCCTGATGGGAGCCCGCGGGAACAGCGGTGTCATCCTCAGCCAGATCCTGCGAGGCCTGGTCGGAACCTTGAAGGGCGCCACCGATCTCACCGCAACCAAGGTTGCGGAGGCCATGAAGGCGGCATCGGCCGCGGCGTATCAGGCGGTGCTGAAACCCATCGAGGGCACGATCCTCACGGTTGTTCGCGAATCGGCCGACGCCGCCACTGCTGCGGCGGCTGATGGCGCCACCCTGGTGGGCATGCTGCGCGCCGCTCGCGCGGCTGGCAAGACCGCGCTCGACAACACTCCCGAGCTGCTGCCGGTCCTGAAGGATGCAGGCGTAGTAGACGCGGGTGGCGCCGGATACCTGCTCTTCCTCGACGCGGCGCTGCACGTGGTCGATGGCGACCCGCTTCCCGAGCCCGACGAGGGCGATGGACCCAGCCTCCAGCAACTCGAATTGGTGGCGCATCGCCATGCCATGGATGGTGGCGTTGACGTCAGCGAGTTGCGCTACGAGGTGATGTACTTCGTCGATCTGATCGACGAGCGCATCCAGGAGTTCAAGGAGGCGTGGGGCGAAATCGGCGGCTCGATCGTGGTTGTCGGCGGCGACGGGTTGTGGAACTGCCATGTGCACACCAACGACATCGGCGCGGCGATCGAGGCGGCGTTGCAGCTCGACGGACGGCCTCGGCAAATTCGAGTCACCGATCTGTTCGAGGAGATGGCGGAAGAACACGCCGTTCGTGAGGCAGCGCTCCGGCTCGAGCACACGCACAACGGGGCTGGGTTCGGGCTGCCCGCAGTCACCTGCGCTGTTGTTGCGGTGGCCAGCGGGGACGGGCTGGCCGAGCTGTTCGGGCAACTCGGAGTCCAGGGGGTGGTCACAGGGGGTCAAACGCTGAACCCGTCGACTGCCGAGTTGCTTGCGGCTGTCGAAGCGGTCAACGCCGATCAGGTCGTTGTGCTGCCGAACAACAAGAACATCATCCCCGTGGCCGAGCAGCTCGATGCACTGACCACGAAGTCGGTCAGGGTCGTGCCGACTACATCGATGCCCGCCGCGCTTGCGGCGTTGGTTGTCTACGATCCCGAGGCCGACGTCGACGTCAACCTCGAGGAGATGACCGATGGCGCCCAATCTGTCGCAACAGGCGAGATCACCCGGGCGGTGCGTGACACCAAGAGTGACATTGGTGCGATCACCGCCGGCGACTGGATTGGTCTGGTTCGTGGCGACGGCATCGTCGCCGTCAGCGGATCGCTCGATGGTGCCGCCTGTGCCTTGCTCGACCATCTCATCACCGCCGACCGCGAGATCGTGACCGTCATCACCGGTAGCGATGCCAACGCCGGCCACACCAACGCGTTGTTGGCATGGATCGTCGAACACCGTCCCGACGTCCAGGTCGAAGTACATCGTGGTGGCCAGCCGCTGTATCCCTATCTCTTCGGGGTTGAATGACCGAACCGCTGACGCTGCGTGACCTCGAGGCGATCGGCGTCGAGCGGATCAAGGGTGTCGGCGACAAGAAGCGTGCGTCGCTGCACGATGTCGGTGTCGACACAGTGCTCGACCTGCTGACCACGTATCCGAGACGGTGGGTCGACCGCACCAACGAAGCGCGCGTCAGCGACCTGCTGCCCGGACAGGAGGCACTGGTGCTTGTCAGCGTGCGCAGCGTCACGAAGCGGGCCATGCGCAATCGCCGCACCATGGTGAACGTCGTGGTTGGCGACGGCAGTGGACGGCTACAGGTGGTGTTCTTCAACCAACCATGGCGAGAGAAGCAACTGCGCGAGGGCTTGCAGATTGCATTGTTCGGCAAGGCCGAGGTGTACCGCGGCGGGTTGCAGATGACCAACCCGGTGGTCGACCTGATTGGCGATCGAACCGGTCGCATCGTGCCGGTGTACCCGCAGAGCGAGAAAGCGTCGTTGATGACGTGGGAGATCGCCGGGTGGGTCGAGGATGCGCTGCTCAAGTGCGCGCCGCGCGGGATCGCCGATCCCGTGCCCGAGCCGACACGCCGTCGCTACGGATTGATTGCCCGCAGCGCCGCGTTCCAGTCGATCCACGCTCCAGAGACGATCGCCGAGAAGGAGCGGGCTCGCCGCCGGCTGGCGTTCGATGAGCTGCTGCGGGTGCAGACGATGCTGGTGATGCGCAAGCGAATGCTGGAACGTGAGTCGAAGGCCATCCGCCACACGGTTGTGGGCGAGTTGACCGAGCGCCTGTACGCCGCCGTTCCCTTCGAGCTCACGGGGGCGCAACGGCGCACGATCGCCGAAATCGAACACGACCTGGCCGGGCCGCATCCCATGCATCGGTTACTGCAGGGTGACGTCGGTTCCGGCAAGACGTTGGTGGCGGTCAGCGCGATGCTCACTGCGGTACAGGGCGGTCATCAGGGGGCACTGATGGCTCCGACCGAAGTGCTCGCCGAACAGCACGCGACCAGTGTGCGGCGAATGTTGGACGGCGTCACTGTGCCCGATCCGGGGAATCTGTTCGGTGATCGCCCACTGCGTGTCGAGTTGCTGACCAACCGGGTAACCGGCGGCGACCGGCGCGACGTGCTCGCAGGACTCGCTGACGGCACTGTCGACATTGCCATCGGCACGCATGCGCTCATTCAAGAGGGCGTGCAGTTCCACAGTCTCGGTGTCGTCGTGGTCGACGAGCAGCATCGCTTTGGTGTCGAGCAACGCGCCGCGCTTCGCTCGAAGGGTGACGACGATGCCGTGCCTGATGTGCTGGTGATGACTGCGACACCCATCCCGAGAACTGCGGCAATGACGGTGTACGGCGATCTCGACGTCAGCGTCCTCGACGAGTTGCCCCCCGGTCGAACTCCGATCGCCACTCACTGGGCAGACGGGCCGTTGCTGGAGCAGGCGGCGTGGGCAACGGTACGTGAGGAGGTCGCACGCGGGCAGCAGGCATATGTCGTGTGTCCGCTGATCGACGAGAGCGAGAAGCTGGAGGTTGCCAGTGCCCAGGAGACTTTCGAACGTTTGGCGGCAGGCGAATTGAAGGGT
>JAYTZE010000838.1:0-1079 GCA_043742385.1 Ilumatobacteraceae bacterium | reverse complement strand
CGGGCAGGTTGTAGGTGGCCTGGGAGCGGAGGACGCCGTAGTCGGGAGTCGATGCCGCGCCCGCCAACGACGGAGCCGAGGTCGGGTCGCCGGGGCTGTTCACGCCGTTGCCGTCGCCCAACAGCACGGTGGTGATGCCAGCGCCATCTGTGACGGTGAGATCGTACGTTTGGTACACGTTGAGATCGGGATCGTCGAGCGACGACACCGGCCCGGTGTTGCTCAGGAACTGCCCGTTCGGATCACGCGTGACCGTGTCGAAGATCCAGGTGTAGGTGAGGTCGGGCAACGCGTCGCCGTCGTTGTCGATCTTGATGTTGTATCGGGTGTCGTCGGCCCAGGTGTAGAAGTTGGGGCCGCCGTTGGGCTCCTCGAACGGGATCCAGTTGGCGATCAGCGTGACGGCGTCGGGTGCATCGGGGCTCACGAACGCATACACATCGGTGTTGTCTGCACGCGGGTCCCCCGCGATCAGCGGCGCTTCACGGTGACTCGAGGCACCGACCTGAAACGGTCCCACTCGAGTTGCGAAGGCGCCACCTATCAGGGTGACACCCAAGCCCACCGCAGCTCCACGCTTCCACTTCTTGTTCTTCGGCACATTGTCAGATCTCACTACGAACCTCCATGGCGGTTGTCAACAGAACGGTTCATCTGCATGTCGACCCGGTGAACCACCATCAGTTCGTCACCGATCTCGGATTCGATCACTTTCTCCGGAAAATCGACGTCGACTGAGACCGGGGCGGCCGAGCAACGGTGGCACTGGCCGAGCCACGCTGCGTGGTGCGGATCCAGGGTGAAGCCATGGGAACGCGCGACAACCTGGCCGAGGAGGCGAAGCACGTCGGCAGCACCCTCGGAGACATCGGTGACTGCTCCGCAGTCTGTGCAGACGAGGTGGGCGTGACCGCGCTCGCTCAGATGGTAGAAGGCCGCGCCGGCACCGGAATGCACATGCTCGAGCACATCGAGGTCGTCGAGGCGTTGAAGCACACGGTAGACCGTCGACGCGGCGATGCCTGGTGCCCTTCGTTCGAGTTCGTTGATCACATCATCTGCTGTGAGGTGTCGATCGG
>JAYTZE010000837.1:0-1080 GCA_043742385.1 Ilumatobacteraceae bacterium | reverse complement strand
TCACCACCATCGCCGCATTGAAGGCGTTCGACATCGTCGCAGCGATGACCGGTGGCAACTTCGGCACCAGCACGCTGGCCAACGACTTCTACAACACGATCTTCCTCCAACGACGAGAGGGGCTCGGATCCGCAATGGCGGTTCTCATCTTTGTTCTGGTCATTCCGGTTGTCATTATCAATCGTCGTTCGCAGCGACGTGCCGAGGAGTTGATGGGCGCATGAGCACTGTCGAGTTGACGCCCGAGATTGCCGGTACAGATGCACCGGTGCCGGGTTTCCAAGAACCGATCGGACGATCTGCCAGCTCGGCGTTGTCGAGCAAGACAGGTCGCAAGATCGTCTACCTGCTGGTGTTCCTGTGGACGATTCCGACCTTCGGAGTGTTCGTCTCGTCGTTCCGAGACGAAATCGCCGTCAAGACCACCGGCTGGTGGACCTTCTTGTGGAAGCCAAACTTCACCCTCGAGAACTACAAGGCCGTCCTGGGCAGCAGCGGCGGCGGCGACAATCTGTCGCACTTCTTCTTGAACTCGGTTCGCATCACGGTTCCGGCCACGATCATCTCGGTCGGCGTGGCCTTGCTGGCCGCCTATGCGTTTTCGTGGATGGAGTTCAAGGGTCGCGACTGGCTCTTCGTTGCGGTCATTGGCATGCTCGTGGTGCCGTTGCAGATGTCGCTGGTCACGCTGAGCCGGCTGTTCAACGGCGGCGCTCACATCGGGTCGTTCACCATCTTCCCGGACATCGTCCCGGGCGACTCGGTGATTCCCATCTGGATCGCTCACACGTGTTTCGGCATGCCGTTCTGCATTTTCATTCTCAAGAATTTCGTCTCCTCCCTGCCGAGAGAGATCATCGAAGCGGCCCGAGTCGACGGCGCCAGTCACCTCGATATCTTCCGCAAGCTGGTCGTGCCGTTGTCAGTTCCCGCTATTGCGTCATTGTGCATCTTCCAATTCGTGTACATCTGGAACGACCTGCTGATCGGGCGCATCTTCGGTGGATCGAAAAACCTGCCGCTGATCGCCAAGTTGGTCGAAGTCTCAGGTTCGCGAGGCCAGTCGTGGCACCTGCTGAC
>JAYTZE010000836.1:0-2482 GCA_043742385.1 Ilumatobacteraceae bacterium | reverse complement strand
CGAACTTGGCGATCCTGCCGACATCGTTGCGGGCCAGATCGACCAGCATGATGTGCTCGGCAACTTCCTTCGGGTTCTCCTTCAACTCTCCCGCCATGCGTCGATCGTGATCGTCGTCACGCCCACGTCGACGCGTACCGGCAATCGGGCGGCTGATCACCTTGCGGCCGAGCACCTGCACCATCGGCTCGGGTGAACTGCCGACGATGGTGATGTCGGGATGCCGCAGGAAGTACATGTACGGACTGGGGTTGACCTGTCGAAGGACTCGGTAGAAGTCGAACGGGTCGGCGTCGAGGTCGATGTCATAGCGCTGGGAGAGCACGACCTGGAAGATGTCACCCGCGACGATGTGCTCCTTGGCGACCTCGACAGCCTGTTGATACATGCCGTTGGCCATCGTGCTGCGCACGACGGGCATCTCGTCGTCGGCCTGCGGTGGGGCAACGGGCACATAGGCAAGTGGTAGGGCAAGGTCGGCGACGGCGCGTTCAACGCGACAGATCGCCGCGTCGTATGCCTGGTCGAGTTGGTCGTGGTCCAGCTCGAGTACCGGCACGCTCTCGATCAGATAGACCCGTTGACGCCAGTGATCGAATGCGGCCAACGACCCGATCACGCTCATCGCCGCGTCGGGGAACTGACGATCATCGCGAGGCACATTGGGAAGTCGCTCGACCTCTCGAACGATGTCGTAGCCGAGGTACCCCATCACACCACTCTGCAACGGTGGCAGGTCGGGGATGATCGGTGCACGGTAGATGCGCAACAACTCGTCGAGGGCCGCGAGCATGCCGCGATCGAGCGGCACCGACGGCGGAACATTGCCGAAGGTGGTGATGTGCCCGTCGCGCAGTTCCAGCGTGGCTACCGGGTCGCGACCCACGAAGCTGTAGCGGCTCCACCGTTCGCCGTGCTCGACCGATTCGAGCAGGAACCCAGAATCGGCGCCGACCAACTTCGCGTACGCGGCGACTGGGGTCTCGAGGTCCGCAAGCATCTCGGTCCAGACCGGTACCACGGTGTGCTCGCTGGCCAAGGCTCGGAACTCGTCGCGGCTCGGCCGCATGCGCAAGCCGCTCATTCGCCGAACCGGCGGAAGAAGCACGAGTACGCACCGGTGTGACAGGCCCCGTTGCCCTCCTGCTCGACCATGAACAGCAACACGTCGGCGTCGCAGTCGTAGTACGCCTCGCGCACGAACTGGCGGTCGCCACTGGTATCGCCCTTGCGCCATACCTCTTGACGACTACGACTCCAGTAGACCATGCGGCCCTGTCGGAGGGTCATCTCCAGTGTCTCGGCGTTCATCCACGCCAGCATCAGCACGGCCTTGGTCTCAATGTCTTGGGCGATGGCGGCCACCAAACCCGAGGGGTCGTACTGGATGCTCGCCAGTTGCTCCGGAGTTGCTTCGATCTTCACGCCGCTTGGCATGGCCGACATGCTAGGGCGCGACACGCGAAGCGGGCCCTAGAGATATAGGCCCGTGCTGGCTTCGATTCGACTGGCGGCAACTGCATGGACGTCGCGTTCGCGCAGCATGATGTAATCGATGCCTCCGACCTCGACCTCGTAGCGATCCTCCGGGCTGAACAACACGCGGTCGCCAACTTCAGCAGACCGCACGTTCTGACCGAGGGCGACCACCTCCGCCCACACCAACCGCTTGGAGATCTGCGCCGTGGCCGGAATGACGATGCCACCGGACGAACGCCGCTCGCCGTCTTTGTCGGGGATGCGCACCAGCAGCCGATCATTGATCATCTTGATCGGCAGCTTTTCGTCGTGCAGGGCCACGGCGGGCAGGGTACCGCCGACGGATTGCTTATGCCACCGCCGCGTCGATCCTGGCCATGACGCCGGCGGTCAGCAGCGGCAGCACATCGATGGCTGCGAAGTTCTCGGCGACCTGCGTGGGTCGGCTGGCACCCGTGATGACGCTCGAGACGTTGGGATTGGCCGCGCACCACGCCAGAGACATTTGGGCGAGCGTGCATCCGAGTTCCTCAGCGATAGGCCGCAGGCGTTCGACCTTCTCGAGCGCGACCCGGTCGGACAGTGTGGAATCGAGCCACTCGTAGCCGGCCAGCGCTCCGCGAGAATCGGCCGGAATGCCATCTTTGTACTTGCCGGTCAACAGGCCCGACGCCAGCGGACTCCAAATCGTGGTTCCCAGGCCGATGTCGGTGTACAACCTGGCGTATTCCTGCTCGACTCGTTTGCGATCGAGCAGGTTGTACTGCGGTTGCTCCACCACCGGCTTGTGGAGGTGATGGCGCTCGGCGATCTCCCACGCAGCGCGGATCTCATCCGCCGCCCACTCGCTGGTGCCCCAGTACAGCGCCTTGCCCGAAGAGACGATGTCGTGCATGGCCCACACGGTCTCTTCGATCGGCGTGTTCGGGTCGGCTCGATGGCAATAGATCAGGTCGACGAAGTCGACGCCCAATCGCTCGAGCGAACCATCGATCGCTTGCAT
>JAYTZE010000835.1:0-1085 GCA_043742385.1 Ilumatobacteraceae bacterium | reverse complement strand
GACGCCTGCTCCACCGATGAACAGGTCGCCGACCACGATGGTGATCGCCGAGACGGCGGTCTCCAAGCTGCCTGCGTTGTCAACGAAGCTGACAGCGAACGTCAAGCGACGGTTGGCTTGGGCCTGGGTTGGGGTGAACGTCAGTCCGGTTGCACCAGCGATGATGGTGTTGACCGCCCCACCTGGAGTGAGGCTTTGACGCCACTGGAAGCTGAGCACTCCCGGCACACCATCGACATCAGCAATCCCGACTATCGAGGCCGAGATCGCGGTCCCTTCCGTCGGAGTCGTATCACTGATCGTTGGCACACCCGTTGCTGGGGTGTTGACCACACCAGTACCCGACAACGGCACCACCACGGGCCCAAGGTTGGTGAGGATGTTCAACTGTGCGACCAGCGCACCAGCAACCGTTGGATCGAAAGACACCGTCACGATGCACTGCCCTGCGGGTGCCACCGTGGCACACGTCGAGGTTGCCCCGAACGATGCTGCGTCAATGCCGGTGACCGAGAGTGCTGTCACCGTCAAATTGCCCGCACCCGTGTTGGTCAACGTGATCGGCAACGTCGATGCCCCAGCGGTAACCGCCCGAACAGCAAACACCAACGGCGACGCCGACAGCGTTACCGACGGCCCCGCCAGAATATCCGCCAACGAAACGATGGTGCTCGATGTGCACAACCCAGTCACGGCGTCGGTGGCGTCACAGAAGCTGGCTCGCTCCACGTTCCACAGCGTGTCGGTTCCATCGACGGCAGCACCAGCTGCATCGCTGACCGTCACACTGCCATCGAGGTTGACCGTGATCGTGTAACCAGCCAACGGTGCTGAGAACACCGCTGTGTCGATGTTCCCAGTCGTGGAGGCCGGTGTCAGGATTTCACGGACGATGGCAATCTTGCCCGGATCGACGAGACCGGCGAACACTGCCTGCTGCAATGTCATGCCAGTTGTGCCTGGGCCGAAGTTGCCAAGGAGAGCCGTGTGTTCCATGAGGTCGGTGGTTCCGACCTGGCTCAGCGGCACGTTCACGTTGGTGCGCACGCTGAGCCGCACGTTCATGTACTTGTCGCCATCGATGA
>JAYTZE010000834.1:0-2491 GCA_043742385.1 Ilumatobacteraceae bacterium | reverse complement strand
TACCGCCTCGCCTGCTGCGACCAGTCACGTCGCTGCTGTTCGGCGTCGAAGTAGTACTCATCATCCTCTTCCCTCCTGGTGGAGACGATCTTGCCTGTCAGACGTGCCAACTCGCGCTCGCGCACACGCAAACGTCTCCACGCCTTCTTCTTGTTCTTCCGGCGCAGCCTCTCGAGGTGGTCTTCCTCGGTCTCGGAGGTACCGCGCATGTACGCCTCCTCGATCTCGCCGAGACGTTGGATCGCCTCGGCGGCGGGGAGTTCGAGCAGGATCTGGCCGCGGGCCATCATGTACATCCGATCGGCGTACTTCAGCGCCTTATGAGCATGCTGCTCGACGATCAACGCCCCCGTGCCACGCTCGTCGGCCGCAGTCCGGACCGCCCCGAGCAAGCGGTCGACGATCTTGGGCGCCAAACCGAGCGACAGTTCGTCGGCGAGCAGCAGCGACGGATTGCGGCTGAGAGCCCGAGCGAGGGCCAGCATTTGCTGTTCGCCGCCCGAGAGCATCCCACCACGGACCGAGAGTCGCGGTTCCAGCTCAGGGAACAGCGCCAACGCGCCTTCCACCGATCCTCCGCCGATCCGCAGGTTGTCGCGGGCCGACATCTTGGTGAACACCAGCCGTTCCTCGGTGACCAAGCCCATCCGACCGTCGCGCACCCGTTGATACATCGGCGTGAAGGTCGGCACGTTGTCGAACATGACGAGACCGTCGACCGGATCCAGCTCGCCGGCGATCGTCAGCAGGGTCGTCGACTTGCCCGCACCGTTGGGGCCGAGCAGGCAGACGACTTCGCCGGGGTAGACCGTGAGGTTGACCGCTCGAACCACCTCTCGACCGAGGTAGCCGGCTTTGAGGTTACGGGTTTCCAACAATGGTTGTCTCATGACACACGACCTGCAACCGACGCGGGCGATGGCGACGCGGCGTCGAGTCCGTCGTCGGGTGCATTGTCGCTGTCGTCGCCGAGATAGGCGGCGATCACTGCCGGGTTGGAACGGATCTGCTCGGGTGGGCCTGAGGCGATGAGGTTCCCGAAGTCGAGCACCATCACCTGGTCACAGACGCCCATCACGAAGTTCATGTCGTGCTCGACGACCAGGATCGCCATCCCCCACTCCTCGGCCAAACGGCGGACCACCCTGGCCAGCTCGGTGCTCTCGGTCGAACTGAGGCCGGCGGCCGGCTCATCGAGCAGGAGCACGCTGGGACTCATCGCCACGGCCCGGGCGATGGCCAGCAGCCTCCGCTTCCCGTAGGAAAGATCTCTGACATCGCGATGCAGGTCATGGTCGAGTTGGAATTCCAGGACGGCCCGCACCACTTCTGGCGGGAGCGGTGGATTGATCGGCCAGATCAGATCGAGCGCATACGAGCGGAGATCCTGCGGGTCGGCGGCCACGCTGAGGTTCTCGAACACCGTCGAGTCCTCGAACAGCTCGAGCGACTGGAACGACCGGGCCACACCTGCCCGGGCGCGCTTCATCGCCGGCGCCTTCGACATGTCGAGGTCGTCGAGCAGCACCTGACCCTCAGCCCGCGCGAATCCACTGATGGCGTCGATCAGCGACGTCTTGCCGGCGCCGTTGGGCCCGATCAGGCCGGTGACAGTGCCAGGTTCGAGCTGGTAGCTCACGTTGTTGACGGCAGTCACCACTCCGTAGCGCACCGTCAATCCCTGCAAGGTGAGTGTCCGCGGTGGTACTCGGGCGTGGTGGTCGGTGGCGCTCCTGGGATCGGCGACGTCGGCGAGCTCGATGATGTACGGCCGACCCCACTTCCTGGCCCGCTTGAGCAACTTGAAGACCTTGGCCCACTCGGCGGCCACGCCGTCCTTGTACGTCAACACTGTGAGCAGGATCGCAATACCGCTGATCAGCTGGATCCACCGTCCGACGCCCGGCCAGGTCGACTCGAGGATCTCCTGGTTGAGCCCGGCCGTGGCCATCGTGCCACCGACGAACGCACCCAGCAGGTAGCCGACACCTCCGACGATTGCCAGGCCCACGTACGTGATCGACGTGAAGTTGGTGAACGACTGGTAGCTGATGGAGCTGAGCCGGAACGCGATGACGATGCCGCCCAACGCAGCGATTGCGGATGCCAGTGCGAATGCGAAGAGCTTGGCCTTCATCACGTCGATCCCCAACGCCGCCGCTGCCCGTTCGTTGGTGCGGACGGCGATCAGCCGGCGGCCGCTGCGACCGCGTCGCACGTTGGCGATCACCACGACCGCCACCAAGGCCATGACCACCACGAAGATCCCGTAGCGGGCCGGGTGATTGATCGATCCGATGTCGAAGCCGAAGATCTCGGGATTGCCGACCTGGGTGCCCTGAACGCCGCCGGTGTAGTTGCGGTTCCTGAACAGCATCAGTTCCATGCTGGTTCCCAAGCCGAGTGTGACGATCGCCAGGTTGATCCCCCTGGTTCGCACCGCCGGAAGACCGAAGATGATTCCGAGCGGCACGGCGGCGGCGACGCCGGC
>JAYTZE010000833.1:0-4994 GCA_043742385.1 Ilumatobacteraceae bacterium | reverse complement strand
TGACGAGGACTCAGGTCCACGGGCGGTCCTCTGGTGGCAGGCGCTGAGCAAGCGCCCTTGCCCTACGGAACATCACCAGCGACAGCACACCGATACCGCCAAAGGTGGCGACGTAACTGACGATCACGAACCCGGTCTCCATTAGATGTTGGCCTCTTCACGGCGCTCGGCAATGGCGAACTCGAGACCGTGATCATCGAGGGCGTCCTGCATCGCCATCACCCGCTGACGATGCAGCACCAGCCAGACGTACAGCAGCGTGAACACGATCACGCCGATGAACAGGCTGAACAACATCAAGTTCTCGAGCTTGCCCTTGGCAATGCTCTCTTGCTGATGGAGCGGCCGCCACCACTCAACGCTGAAGTGCACCAGCGGGATTTCCAGAACCGAGAGCAGCGCAACGACCGCACTGCGCCGGGCGCGTTGGTGATGGCTTCCACCCAGACCACGCACGGCGAGATACCCGAGGTAGGTGACGAACAAGAACGCCGTCGTGGTGACCCGCGAATCCCACACCCAATAGACACCCCACGAGACTCGACCCCACAGGCTGCCCGTCAGCAAGGTGATTCCCATGAACAACACGCCGACCTCGGCGCTGGCCCCGGCCAGACGATCCCATGCGAGCGAGCGGGTCCGCTTCGACAGATACGCGGCGCTGCTGACGGCCGTGACGATGAACGCCAGATATGCCAACCAAGCGCTGGGCACGTGGATGTAGAGAATGCGCACACCCTTGCGCTGCACAGCGTCGTCGGGCGACAAGAACAACCCGAAGGCCGTGAACCAAGCCAGGCCGATGAGGGTGGCGATGCCGAGCGCCCTCGACATTCGGGTACCTGTGGGCCGTCGCACGATCTCGCTCATACGGCGTCGTCCACCAGTGGGCCGAAGGCGATGGAGCCACCGATGCCGAACAGCAACGCATACGTGACCAGCAGTGCCACCCATGCCCAGCCTTCCCGCATCGAAATTCCTCCTACGTCGAGTGCCGCTTCGGTCGCTCGGGTCGAACCGATCAGAACTGGCGCCACGACCGGGAGCAACAGCAACGGCAATAGTGATTCGCGACCTTTGGTCCCGGTGGTGAGACCGCCATAGAGCGTACCGACCAAGCCCAGTCCGCAGGAAGCGGCTAGCGCGCTTGTGATGAGCAACGCCATGCCGTCGAGATCGACGCGACTGTTGTAGAGCACAAAGGCGGCCACGAACAGCAACGCTTCGAGCAAAACCAGTTGCAATGTGAGCGCCAAGGCCTTGCCGAAATAGATGCCTTGCGCCGGCACGCCCGCCGTGCGCAGAGCATCGAGCGCTCCGTCTCCGACCTCGATGGCGAATGAGCGCTGCACGACTACCAGCATGCTGAACAGCGTTGCGAGCCACACAAGCCCTGGTGCGACGCGGGCCAGCAGGTCGTCCTTGTCGAGGGCAAAGGCGAACAACACCATCACGATCGCGCCAAACGGCAGAACCTGATTGATCAGGATGCGGCTGCGAAGCTCGATGCGCAGATCCTTGGCCGCGACCAGCCGGGTCACGCTGAGGCTGTTCACGACGTGCCGCCGATCCGGTCGCGGACCTGCCCGCCGACCACATCGACGACTCGCGTCGCCAAGGCACCGGCTCGATCCAACTCGTGGCTGGCCACGATCATCGTCGCGCCAGCGGCCGTTGCGGCTCGCAACACGATGTCGAGTTCGTCGCGTCCGGTGGCGTCGAGCCCGGCATGCGGCTCGTCGAGCAGCCACAGCTCAGCTCGGCGGGCAATCAGGCACGCCAGCGCTGTACGACGTCGCTGCCCTGCCGACAGCTTGCGTACCGGCACGTCGACGAGTCGGTCGCCAAGCCCCATGCGCTCGACAGCGCCCTTGATCTCGGCATCCGACGCCCCCACTGTCGCCCCCCAAAATGTGACGTTGTCGTTGACCGTGAGATCGACGTAGAGGCCATTGGAGTGGCCCAGGAATCCGACCCGTGAGCGAACATCCTGGCGCTGCTCGGCCAAGTCGAGGCCGAGCACCATCGCCGAACCCCTCGTTGGCGGCAACAGCCCGGCACACAGCCGCAGCAGCGTGGTCTTGCCCGCACCGTTCGGACCCTGCAGGAGCACGATCTCACCACGCTGCACGGTCAGCGTTGCACCGGCCAACGCCGGGAAGCGATCGAGGACGGCCACGACGTCGACGAGTTGAACGACCGGATCCGTCTCCATAGGACGTGACAACGCTACCGGCAGTCAAGCTGCGACTCGATCGTGCCGATATCGTCAAGCGTTGGTTCGAGGAGCATCAAGCTCTGGTCAATCCAAGCGCCCCATTTGTCGAATCGATGCATCATGTCGGAAAAGCCACCAGCAAGTCACGAGAAGGTCAGCCATTGGGATCGCCCAAAGCCGCCCCGCGACTGGCGCTGGGTGGTCGGCCTCCTCGGTCGTGCGCTGATCACGCTCGGACTGTTGATGTTCGCGTTCGTGGCGTATCAGCTGTGGGGTACCGGAATCCAGACCGCACGGGCCCAGCGATCGCTCTCGAAGGAGTTCGACCAACTGATCGCCGGTGCCCAGGCGGGATCGGCCTCGACGACCACGACGGCGGTGCCGAACAGCGAGCCGCCGACTGCCGACAGTACTGTGCCGGTCAACCCTGGTGTGCCGACCACCACGACCGCGCCGGTGGTCCCTGCCGCCAAACCGATTCCTGCTGCCGAAAAGGGTGTCGCCCGGCTCGAGATCCCGCGTATGGGCCTCAACCGAATCGTCGTCGAAGGGGCGACCGCTGAGGCGCTGACGAAGGGACCCGGTCATTTCCCGGAGACACCGCTGCCGGGTCAACTGGGCAATGCGGCAATCGCCGGCCACCGCACCACCCACCTCGCCCCGTTCTTCGACATCGACAAGCTGCAGCCCGGCGACGAGATCATCGTCACGACGTTGAACGGTCGCTACGTGTACAAGGTGACCGGCACAGAGATCGTCGCGCCGGAGGACTACGCCGCGGTGATCCCCACGACCGATGTCACCAAGGCGACCCTCACACTGGTGTCGTGCACGCCTCGCTACTCGGCTAAGAACCGAATCATCGTTCGTTCCGAACTGGCACCCGACCAGTCCGACACGTTGACGGACGCGGCACCGGTGGTGGCCGCCACCGACCCGGGCGACGCCGGAGTCACCCTCCCCGACGAGGATCCGGTGACGATCGTCGACACCGTCGCCCCAGCTGAAACGAGCCCGGACAGCACCACAGCGGCCGGAGCCGGCACTGTCGACACAGCCCCGAGCAACAGCGCGGCCCCGCAACCGAGTCGCCCGGCGACGGCCACGCCCGACGCCTTCAGCGATGGCTGGTTCAGTGACTCCAGTGCAATTCCACCGTCGATCATGTGGGGACTGGTCCTGGCGGCGATTGCCTACGGGATCTACTGGCTCAGCCGCAAGGTTCGGCGCTACTGGGTCGGCGTGCTCTCGGGCTTCGTTCCGTTCATCCTCGCGTTGTACTTCTTCTACGAGAACATCAACCGACTCCTGCCCCCGAACCTGTGACCGCGAATCTGTGATGGCGAACCTGTGACGGCGAATCTGTGATGAGCGATCCCGTCCGCGCTCGTCGTCGCCAGGTTGCCCGTTGGACACGATTGGCGAATCGCCTCGGGTATCTCTTCTTCGGCATCGCCATCGCCACGTTCGTGATCGGTTTCATCGTCAGCTTCAACTCGGCGGTATCGGCAATCGTCATCGGCTCGATGATCGTGGGTTCGGTGCTGCTGGCTCCGGCGATCGTGCTCGGATACGCCGTGAAAGCCGCCGAACGCGACGACCGCGAGCGCGGTCTGTAGACAACTCATTTCCATCACAGGGTCTGCTGTTGTTACTCTGAGGTAACACGTATGAGTATTCGCCTTCCAGCTCCTGCCCGCCGCGAACAGATCCTCGACGTCGCCGTCGAGGTATTCGCCCGCAACGGCTTTCATGGTGCCTCGATGAACGATGTCGCTGAAGCGGCCGGGGTCACCAAGCCAGTGCTCTACCAGCACTTTGACAGCAAGCAAGATCTCTATATGGCGCTGCTCGACGAGGTTGGCAACCGCCTGCTGACCGCCATCACCAAGGCGACCGCCGGGGTTGCCAGCGGGCGCCAGCAGACCGAGCAGGGGTTCCTTGCCTATTTCCAGTGGGTCGCCGACGACCACGACGCCTTTCTGTTGCTGTTCGGATCGCGGGCCAGCCGCGACGAGGAGTCGACGCAGGCCATCCGCCGCATCACCGCTGGGGCCGCCGATGCAATTGCCCCGTTGATCGCCGCCAACATCGGTGCTGATCACCGTCGCACGTTGGCGCACGGCCTGGTCGGTCTGGCCGAAGGTGTCAGTCGACGCCTTGTCGAGCAGGGTCGTTCGTTCGACCCGCTGGTACTGGGCCAGCAAGTCGCAGACCTGGCCTGGGCCGGCCTACGCGCCGTGCACGACTGACCGCCTCACCACCGCTATCGAGCTCCGCCATCCCCAGTTGCGCGGGCGCGATTGTGGCAATGGGATTGCATTTTCGCGCCCAACAACGCTCCTCGGGCGCGATTCCGGTACCGGGCTTACGTATCCACAGTGCGCTGTAACCGATTGATTCCAGTTCGGCGGCCGCTGCTGCGGTCTCGTGGGCATCCGCGCTGCGCAACACACCGCTCCACACACCGGTACCAACCACGGGACGGGTCATGACAAGCAGCCTGCCACGAACCGTTCGGTCGCCTACGGCCCGCGCCAGTTAGACCGCGCGCAGCACGAAGCCCCGATATCCCTCAACGAAACCGGCGGCGAGCAACGCCACAGATTCGCTGCCCTGGCGATCGATCGGGGCACCGTTGACCTTGCGAACCTCGATGGATCGTTGCCTGCCATCTTTCACCAACGTTGCCAACGCCTCGGCCCAACTGCTGTCGATCGTGGCCGGGAACGTGACGAGATGCGACGAGCGCCGATCGAACCAAACCAGCGGCACA
>JAYTZE010000832.1:0-4995 GCA_043742385.1 Ilumatobacteraceae bacterium | reverse complement strand
ACGTCGAAGATCCTGTCGGCCGGCCTGTCGACCACAGCCCTGTGCGGTCTGGTCACCGCAATGGGATGGCAGAGCGGCGCCGGCAGTGCGCAGGCCACCGCAGCGCCGGTTGCGCCGATCATCCAAGCCGCTGCAGCGGCGGCGCCCCCCGCCGTCGTGTCACCAGCGCCGGTCGAGCCCACTGTCGCCCCGTTGGTGCCAGCGGTTCCGGCGACAGCCGCGCCGATGGTCGCTCCGATCGTCATTCCCATTGCTGTTCCTGCTGCCCAACCGGCGGTTCAGGCAGCGTCGAACACCACCACGAAGGCCTCAGGCTGACTGTGGGCGACGATGTTCACGCCGGGTCGTGGCGAGCGATGGGATGCACCGTCGACGTGGTCATCGTCGGCGAGTCGCCCGACTTGCTCTATCTGGCGAGAACGTCGATCGATCACCTCGAACGTCGCTGGAGTCGCTTCCTGCCTGAAAGCGACATCAGCCGTCTGAACCGCGCCGCCGGGTCGACCGTTCCCATCGACCCGGCGACGAGGGTGCTCGTTCAGTCAATGCTCGATGGTTGGCGGGCAACCGCGGGCGCGTTCGACCCCACATTGCTGGCCCCGCTGGTCGGCCTTGGTTACAGCGCTAGCTGGCATGATCCAACCTCGGTGACGTCGCTGCCATCGGGCTCACTGCCCCGCGGCGACCTTGCTGCGATCTCGATCGATCACCAGCGCGGCACAGTCGGTGTCCCGCCCGGTATGTGCCTCGATGCCGGCGGCATTGGCAAAGGGCTGGCAGCAGATCTCGTGGTCGGCTATCTGATCAACGCCGGGGCCGCCGGCGCGTCAGTGTCGATCGGCGGCGATGTGGCCGTACGCGGAACCGCCCCCCAGCCGGGCGGTTGGTTGATCGGCGTTGTCGACCCGATGAACATCGAGCTCGAGATCGCTCAGCTGACGATGGTCGAAGGCGGCGTCGCGACGTCGGGCACACTGCGCCGACGCTGGGACACCGACGACGGCGAAACCGTGCACCATCTCCTCGATCCCACGACCGGAAGGCCCGTGCTCCACGATCGCGAGATCGTCGCGCTCACCGTGATTGCGGGCACTGCGGCGTGGGCTGAAGTATGGACCAAGGCTGTGATGGTGCTGGGTGCGGGCATGCTGGCTGTGCTCGACGAGCACGGGCTCGGCGCGCAACTGACCTATGCCGACACGGCGACGGTGTCCAATCAGTCGTGGTCGGCCTTCACCGTCTCACGCCAGCAGCGGGGCGACCTCGTTGGCGATGAAGTCGACATGGTCGAGGTCCGATAGGTCGAGGACCTGCAAGTAGACACGGTCGGCGCCGACGTCGGTGTACTTGCGAATGGCTGCAGCGGTCTCCCCAGCCGATCCAGCAGCGCCGTTCTCGCGAAGGTCGGCAGGCTCGCGCCCGATTGCCGCTGCACGACGAACGACGTCGGCCTCGGTTCCACCTGCACACACCACGAGTGCAACTGAGTACCTCATCGGGCGTTGTCGGTTGATCGGCGGTGAACGTTTCCACCGAAGCAAATGCGACGTTGCACTCCGTTGCATATTGAGCGGTCAAGGCCGGCGTACGTGTCTTTCCACCACCACCGATGATGATCGGCAGCGGTTGTTGTACTGGCTTGGGCAGACCTGGTGAGTCGGTCACGCGCGCCGATGCCCAGCTCGACGCGACCGCCACTCATCTGATCGACCTGAGCGACGCTGATCGCCAGCAGACCCGGAGCCCGGAATGTGACCGGTGAGACCAGGGTTCCGAGGCGAATCGTCGACGTCTCACGGGCCAGACCGCCCAGAGTGACCCACGCATCGGTCGGCCCAGGCAGTCCACTCGTGCCGCCCATAACCAGGTAGTGATCGCTGCGGAAGAATCCACCGAAACCGAGTGCTTCGGCTCGCTGAGCGATCGCCAGCAGCGTGTCGTAGGAGGCGCCCTGCTGGGGCTCGGTGAAGATGCACAAATGGGCGAGCTGCATCCCGGGACAGTAGCGGCACTCGCGAGCGAGTCGTCAGGCGATGATCGACTGGTACACGAGCTGCTTGAGTTGGCTGCGGATGGGGTGAGTGCTGCTGGGAAGCAGTTGGGTGAAGAACTGCACGGTGAGGTCCTCCACCGGGTCGATCCAGAACGCCGTGCTGGCTGCGCCGCCCCAGGCAAACTCGCCGACGCTTCCGGCTACTCGGGCCTTGATCGGATCAATGGTCACGCTGACGCCGAGCCCGAAGCCAACACCATCGAACGTCGTCTCGGCGAACAACGGCCGGGCGAACGCAGTGAGATCGACACCACCAGGCAGGTGGTTGCTGGCCATGTACTTCACGGTCCCGGGAGCCAGGATGCGAACTCCATCAAGCTCGCCGCCGCGCAGCAACATCTGGGTGAATCGGTGGTAGTCGTGGGCGGTGCTCACGAGCCCGCCGCCGCCGCCGTGCGCCTTCGGTTCGCGTAGCGTGTCGCGGTCCGAGTCATCCATGGGCACCGCCTTGCGCGTCTGCCGATCAGCGCCGTACAACCGTGCCAGACGAGGCGCTTGCGCTTCGTCGACACACCACGTGGTCTCGTTCATGCCCAGCGGCTCGAGGAGATGGGTGCGCATGAGTTCGTCGAGGCGTCGACCGGTGATGACCTCCAACACTCGGCCGAGCACGTCGAGACCAACCGAATAGTTCCACTCGGTGCCCGGCTGGAACAGCAGTGGCAGTGCCGCCCACTTGTCGACGATTGCCTCGAGATCGAGGTCGCGGGGCATACCCCATTCGAAACCGGCCTTGCGATACATCTCGTCGACCGGATGGGCGAACATGAACCCGTAGGTCAGCCCACTGGTGTGCGCGAACAGATGCCACAGGCGCATCTTCTCGACGACCGGATCCAAGATCGGCGCAGTCGAGCTTCCGGCGCGCCACACCTTCTGATGCCTGAACGCCGGGATGTATCGATACACGGGATCGTTCAGCTCGAATGCACCCTGCTCCCACAGCTGTAGGGCAAGCACTGCGGTGATGGGCTTGGTCATCGAGAAGATCCGCCACAACGTGTCGGTCTCGACCGGCGCCAGGGCCTCGACGTCGCGGTGCCCGTAGGCCGACAAGTGCACGACTTTGCCGCGTCGACTGACGCTGATCAGCCAGCCTGGCAGTCTCCCGTCGTCGACGTACTTGCGGAAGTGGGTGTCGATTCGGGCCAGCCGCTCGGCCGACATCCCAACATCGGTTGGGTCGCCTTCGATCTGCAGGGTTGCCATCGAGATCGACCATACGACGACCGTCGACTGTTCTTTGGTGTCGGAGGTGACGGATCAGGAACCTTCCGCCACTTCCAGGCTCGGCGATGCAGATCTCCCGCCTCGCTCAGGTCAATTCAGCACGAGCGAGCCCGGCGCTTCTTGCAGCTCGATCGCTGGTGCAAGTCGGGCGAAGTCTCGGTCATGGTGAAGGACGGGCAACTGCAGTCGCAGCGCCATCGCCGCGACCAGACAGTCCATCACGCCCCGAACGGTGACCCCCTGTTGCCGCGCTGTGTGGAACAACTCGGTAGCCGATTCGAAATCATCGCGGGGGTAGAGCAGTTCGAAGTCGACCGTCTCGAGCAGGCGTCGTAGCGTGCCGACCTCGGCGCGATCGCGCGCGCCGATGAGCAACTCGGCCTTGACCGGCTCGAGGAGCACGACGAGATCGTTGGCGAATGCTACGTCGAGGGCCAGGTCTGCGGCACTTTCTCGTTGACGAAGCCATTCCACCCAGGCGGATGTATCAGCAATCAGCATCGGTTCGCCAGTGGTGGAGGGCATCGTCGTCGGGCACGATGGGATCGTCGACCGGCCGGTCCTTCCAGAAGCCGCGCATGGCCATCGCCTCGGCCTTGGTCATGGGCACGATCGCCAGCTTGCGAAGGGCAAGGTTGATGGCCTCGCGCTTGCTCTCGAGGTTGTACATGCGCATGACCTGTGCGCACGCCTCGTCGTCGATATCCACATTGGTGCGCGACATACACCAACGATACACCACCGTTGCTTTGTTCCTGGCTCAGACCTGGGCGGTTCGGTAGGGGGCCATGTCGATGCCGGGGTAGCGCACTTCCATGTCGGCGATGGTCTGGTCGGTCCAGTAGGGGTGGCCGGGCGCGGGGATGTCGAGCAGGGTGCGAGTGTGGGGTTCGACGTTGGTGACGAACTCGATCATCTCGGGACGGTTTCCGAGATGCCCAAAGGCGTGCTTGTTCGTCCAACTGTTGTCAGCAGCCTTGTAGTCGGCCAAGACCGTGAATCGGGATACATTGGTGCCCGTCATCGATGTCGCCCGATGGAAGACCTCGGTCGAATACACCAATGTCGTGCCGGCCTTGCCGCATGCCAGCACCTCGCGGTCGCGCAGCTCTCCTGGCGCGGTGCGCCGCTGGCCGAGGGGAATGGCTGCCGAACGTTGCTTCGGCACGGCGGCGGTCGCACCATTGGTTTCGTCAATATCGCAGAGATAGGTGAAGGTGGTCACCTGCATCCAACGCGGTTGCACGGTAGGCACCACCAGCGTGTGGTTGCCGAAGTCGCGGTGGTGGTCCTGGTCATAGTCGGTGTTACCCGAGTACTTCGCCCAGAGCTCGCCCTTGTACAGCCTGATGTCGTCGACGCCCAGGATCTGGCGCACGATCGCCAAGATGCGCGGGTGGGCAACCAACCGGTTGAGGTCAGGCGACATCCACGGAAAGTTGATGAGGCCGGAGAACGGAGTGCAGGTCAGTTCGGCGAATGCTTCCGGTTCGGCGAAGTACTTCGCTGGCGAAGGAACGTTCTGCCACACGCCTGCCTGCAGTGTGGCCACTTCGTCCGCATTCAGCACGTCGGGCACCAGTACGAAGCCATCCGTATGGAAACAATCGAGTTGTTGCTCGGTCAGCACCTGCGCATTGTCGCACTTTCCTCGGGTCCAACCCGGCCCCGATCCCCCGGCGTCCCACGCCTGTCGAATCGTCAGTGACGAA
>JAYTZE010000831.1:0-4995 GCA_043742385.1 Ilumatobacteraceae bacterium | reverse complement strand
TTGACTCCGAAGCACGTCGTTCATGGCGTCACGGCTCGCGTGCGCGATGCGTTCTCCGAGGGTCGCAGAGCGATGCATGCGAAGGAGATCGAGCTGCGTGCGCGCATTGACGGACGTGCATCGACACTCGCTGATGACCTCGACGAAGGTGACGAAGTCTTGGTCGACGGACGGCCGGTCGAGCCCGGCCAGGTGATCGTGCTGAAGCAGGTTCGCGATCGCGGTGACGATCGCCGTCGTCGCCGCGCATGACCGAGCAACTCGTCGCCGACCTCGGCGCGGCGTTGTCGCCGGATCGAGTACGCGTCGGCGAGACAGAACTGGCGCTCTACAAACGCGATGCATCGAACCTCGAGGGCCATGCGGGTGTGGTGTGTTTCCCCACAACCACCGACGAGGTCCGGGCCTGCGTGCTGATCGCCGTTCGCCACGGCCGACCATTCGTCGCACGCGGTGCTGGCACGGGACTTGCCGGTGGGGCGACTCCGCTCGACGACGCGATCCTGATCGTCACCACCAAGATGAACCGGGTCCTGTCGGTTGATCCCGTCAACCGGCTGGCGTGGGTCGAGCCCGGTGTCTTGAACCTCGATCTCACTCGAGCGGTGACGGTTCACGGACTGCACTTCGCTCCTGATCCAAGTAGCCAGCAAAGCTGCTCGATCGGTGGCAATGTGGCCAACAATTCGGGTGGGCCCCATTGCCTGGCCGACGGCGTGACCACGGCCCACGTGCTGGGATTGGAAGTCGTGCTGCCCGATGGCGAGATCGTGCAGCTGGGCGGTGAAGAGGCCGAGCCGGCGGGGTACGACCTACGCGGCGCGTTCGTGGGTAGCGAGGGAATGTGTGGCATCGCCACCAAGGTCTGCGTGCGACTGACGCAGAACCCTCCGGCCGTCCGCACGATGCTGATGGATTTCGGCAGCGTCGAAGATGGTGCGCTGACGGTGAGCGCGATCATCGCCGCCGGAATGGTGCCAGCGGCCTTGGAGATGATGGACCAACTGTGCACGCGTGCAGTGGAGGAATACATCCATGCCGGGTTGCCGACCGACGCCGCAGCGATTCTGCTGGTCGAGGTCTCGGGCCTTCCGCATGGGCTCGAAGCCGACGTGCAACGGATTGTTGACATCGGCAAGGCGCACGGCGCCGTCACGGTTCGAATTGCCCAGGATGAGGCCGAGCGGGCGCTGTTGTGGAAGGGGCGCAAGAACGCCTTCGGCGCCATCGCCCGGATCAAGCCCAACTACTATCTGCACGACACCGTGGTGCCGCGTCGACGGCTGCCCGAGGTCCTGAAGCAGGTCTACGAGATCGTCGAACGTCATCAGCTCCTGGCTATGAACGTGTTCCATGCCGGTGACGGAAACCTGCACCCGCTCTTGGTGTTCGACAAGCGCGAGCCCGGCGTGATGGATCGAGTGCACGCCGCTGGCGAGGAGATCGTTCGCGTCTCGGTGGCGGCTGGGGGCGTGTTGTCGGGCGAGCATGGTATCGGTCTGGAAAAACGCGACTTCATGCCGTTGATGTTCAGCCCGGTCGACCTCGAGGCGCAGGCACGTTTGCGGCGCTCGTTCGACACCACCGGCCTCGCCAACCCCAACAAGGTGCTTCCATCCCCAGCGTCGTGCGGCGACTTGCAGCACGTTCCGGAGGGCGCGTGGATCTGACCGCGTTCGCCGACGAGGTCGGTGCAACGGGCCCTGTGACCATCACCGGGCTCGGCATGCGCGGTGGCCCGGTCGCCGGCGTGCGCGCAGTGCGGCCACCATCGGGCATCGAATGGATACAGGCCGACGAGATGACGCTTCGTTGCGGCGCGGGAACACCGGTTGACGACGTGGATACGGCGCTCGTCGAGGTTGGCCAATGTGTTGCGCTACCTCCAGGAGGCACGGTCGGCGGTGCCTTGTCAGTTGGCCACAGCGGTGTGCGTCGGTTGGGCTACGGGCCCGTGCGCGACGTGCTGTTGCAGGCGTGCTATGTGTCCGACGGTGGTGAGGTCGTGCAGGCTGGTGGGCCCACAGTGAAGAACGTCAGCGGTTTCGACCTGTGTCGCTTGCTGGTAGGCGCCCAGGGAACGTTGGGTTTTCTTGGCGACGTGATCATTCGCACTCGCCCGCGTCCGCCGCATTCGCAGTGGTTCACGGTCGATGCCGACGACCCATTTCCCACATTCGCTCGTCTCTATCGACCCGCATCGGTGTTGTGGAACGGTTCCCGGCTGTGGGTGCTCCTGGAAGGTCATCCTGCCGATGTCTCTGCCCAGGCAACCGGTAGCTCGCTCACGGCCTGTGAGGGCCCCCCAGCGCTGCCCACGGGCAGCCGGCGGATCGTTCCTCCCGCCTCGGTCGGCTCGATGACTGGCGATTTTGTGGCCGAGGTCGGTGTAGGCGTCGTGCACCATGCCGAGGCACTGCCCGTCACCGAGCGTCGTGAATCGTCAGTGACGAAACTCACCCGGCGCATCAAGGCCGAATTCGATCCCAGCGGACGGCTCAATCCCGGTGTCAGCCTCGGCTGAGCTGCCTTTCGTAGCAGCACCGCCAGGCACGCTCGAGTCGCTCACTCGGTCCGCCGGGCAGGCTGCGAGGCATTGGGGATTCGCCGAGCCACGACTGCTGCGTCTGGGAATGAACGGGATCTTCACGGCTGGCGATGGTGTGCTGCTGCGAGTCAGCTGTCCCACGGCTCCGGCGTCGCAGGCGATCTGGCTGGCGAGCGTGCTGGGCCGCCTCGGGCTTCGCGTCCCGCGGTATCTGCGCGACGAGCCAGTGGTGAACGAGGATCACGCCGTGTTTGCCATCGGCGTGGTGGAGGAGAGCGGCCCCGTCGACTGGCGAGCAGTCGGTGAGATGATTGCCGTGTTGCATCGTATCGACCGCATCGTGGTTTCGTCGGGTTATCCCGTCCCGTACTGCGGAGCTTTTCCGTGGTGGGACTTCGCATCGCTGATGGGCGAGGTCGGCGCGGACCTCGACACGAGATCACGAACCGGCATTGCCGCCGCAATCGAGCGGGGGTTGCCACTGCTGAACGAGCAACGAACTCGCGCCTCGGTCCTCTGCCATGGCGATGTGCACCCGGGCAACGTGATCCAATCCGCCGATGGACCGGTGATACTCGACTGGGATCTGCTGTGCTTCGGGCCGACGGCGTGGGATCACGCGCCGATGATGACGTGGACCGAGCGGTGGGGCGGTGAGCCTGGCACGTATGAGGCCTTCGCTCAAGGCTATGGATGGTCGCTGCGTGGTGATCCCGTCGCCGAGGCGATCGCCGAGCTTCGCTTGGTCGCAGCCACACTGATGCGTGTGCGCGCGGCTCGATCGAACCCAGCGGCGGCCGACGAGGCCGAGTTGCGGCTGCGCTACTGGCGCGGTGAGTTTGATGCTCCGCGATGGCAGGCGCAATAGTCAGTGAGGCTGGTCCACGGGGCAGTAGTAACACGGTCGACCGCCGAGATCGGCCGTGATGATGGGAGAACCGCACCGAATGCAGAGGTCGCGGTGGTACACGTAGGTGGTGTCGCCGCGTCGGGTGATGCCCGTCGGGATGTCGAACAGGTCGCGGTCGAGCGTGACGATGCGGTCGGCGGCCACACCTTGCTGCAGCATCTGCACGATTGTGGCCCAGAGACCCTCGAAATCGGCAAGCGTGATCTGGTTCCCAGGCCGCCTCGGATTGATCCCATTGACGAAGAGCGCCTCGGCTCGGAACACGTTTCCGATGCCGCTGATCACCTTCTGGTCAAGCAACAGCTGCCCGATTGGTGCAACTCGCCGAATGATTGCCGCATACGCCTTCTCCCGGTCGGCGTCGGCTCGCAACGGATCAGGCCCCAGCCGGCGCACGATGCGGTCCCGGTCGTCGACGGTGCCGACCGTGCAGTCCGTCGGTCCAATGAGATCGATGGTCGCCTTTGCCACGGCCAACCGCATCCGAGCGCTGGGCGCGTCGAGCGGACCGGGACCCCCGTAGACACGGAACCTGCCGAACAGGCCAAGGTGCACGTGGCCCACCAAACCATTGCTCCAGAAGTAGAAGAGGTGCTTCCCATACGCTTCCAACAGCTTCAATCGGGCTCCGTCGATGAGCACCGCGTCGGCGGCGAAACGACCTTGTGGAGATGTCACCGCGACGTGCTTGCCACGCAAGACCTTGGAATGATCGAGCGCAATTCGGTGAATGGTGTGACCCTCAGGCATGCTGCCTGCGACGTTACGGGTACGTTGGGAGCATCGTGAAACTTCACCTCGACGACAACGATTTGGGTACATGTGTGAGTTGCGGGCTGTGCTTGCCACATTGCCCAACCTTTCGCGTGACCGGAGAAGAGGCGCTGTCGCCTCGCGGGCGGATTTCAGCGATGCGCGCGGTTCACTTCGACGACGCCGAGGTCAGCGGCGACTTCGTCCGTTTCATGGAGACGTGTGTGCAGTGCCGTGGATGCGAGCCGGCCTGCCCCAGCGGTGTTCCATTCGGACAGCTCATGGAGGGCACTCGCGACACCTTGGCCGCACAGAAGCGAATGACTCCGTGGTGGCAGCGCATTGGATATCGCGCGCTGGGCCACCATCGACTTCTGCTCGTCGGTTCGACGTTGCTCGCAGTCGCCCAACGGCTGGGGCTGGTGCCGAAGCGCATGGGTTTGCCGAGCTTGGCAGTGCGACGTGGCGCCGCACCTGCATCGACCGGCGACGGGACTTGGTTGTTCACCGGTTGCGTCATGGACGCCTGGCAGCGCGACACCCATCGAAACACCGCCAAGGTGTTGACGGCCATCGGTGTCACGCATCGGTCACCCGGACCCGGCGGTGCGTGTTGTGGGGCGCTGCATATTCATGCCGGGTTGACCGATGAAGCCAAAGCGTTGGCCAGGCGCGTCATGCAGTCGATGCCGGGAGACGCCCCCATCGTGGTCAATTCGGCGGGGTGTGGAGCAGCACTCAAGGACTATGGGCACCTGTTGGGCACAACCGAGGCCCAGGCGTT